>JBBTWK010000059.1:0-6873 GCA_038062805.1 Patescibacteria group bacterium | reverse complement strand
GGTGCCGTTAGTGCTCAATGAAAAACTATACACCCTTTACGCCGACCCGCTATTTATCAAAAATGCATCAGAGGCGGCAAGAAAAGTGTCAGCTGTCACCGGTGGCGATGCAGCTGATTACGAAAAGTCCATGAAGACCAGAGGCAGCCGCTACGTGGTTTTGGCGCGCCGACTTAGTGAAGCCCAAAAAAAACAAATCACGGTGCTTAAACTGCCGGGGGTAGGCACCCAAGCCCAAAATTACCGGACCTACCCGCAGGGCAGCTTGGCTTCTCAGATACTGGGTTTTGTCAACAATGACGGCGAGGGGACTTACGGAATAGAGCAGGCGCTGGATAAAAGCCTGACAGGTACACCGGGCAAGCTAAAAGCCATTACCGATGCCGAGGGCGTACCGCTAGCAGCCAGCCGTGACAATGTCCAGATCAGCCCCAAGAACGGCAAAAACTTGGTTCTGACACTGGACCTAGGTATGCAAAGGCAACTTGAATCAATCTTAAAACGTGGACTCGATAATTCTAAAAGTGGTTCCGGCAGCGCGCTAGTTATGGAAGTTGGTAGTGGTGCGATCCGGGCCATGGTTAATTACCCCAGTTATGATCCGGCTGAGTATTATAAAGTCAGCGACAACGCTGTTTTTAATAACGCAGCCGTTAGTTCACCCCTAGAAGTCGGCTCAGTTATGAAGGTCCTGACGTTTAGTGCCGCACTGGACCAAGCGGTCGTTAAGCCCGATACTACCTACTTTGATCCTAACCACTGGAAACTGGATGGTCACGAGATTACCAATATTGAGGAGATCGGTGGCCCTGGCACGCACAGCGTCACCGATATTCTGAATTTATCAATTAACACCGGTGCGACATGGCTACTTATGCAGATGGGTGGCAAGACCGGTGAAGTTACGGCTGTGGGGCGCGAACGCTGGTACGACTACATGACCAACCACTATCGGCTGGGGAAGGTTACGGGGATAGAGCAGGGTTATGAGGCCACCGGCTATATCCCCGACCCCAAATCCGGTTACGCTCTGCAATTAACTTACGCCAATACTGCGTTCGGTCAAGCCATGACAGCCACACCGCTGCAAATGGCCGCCGCTCTGGGGAGCATTTTAAACGGGGGAACCTACTACCGCCCGACTCTAATTGACCAAACTATTGATGACTCCGGCAAAATCGAACAGCAAAAGCCAGAAATACTGCGCACCAACATTGTAGCGCCGCATGTTGGTGATACACTCAAAACGATGATGGAGTACGTCGTGGCCCACCACAGCTTTAAGCGACCATTCCCGGCCAATTTTAGCATTGGTGGCAAGACCGGCACGGCTCAAATCGCTAATCCAGCCGGCGGCTACTACGATGATAGGTTCAACGGTACTTATCTGGGGTTCGTTGGCGGGGACAGAGTCCAATACGTAATTGCTGTGCGAGTCAACGAGCCTCATGTCGGTAAATATGCCGGCAGCGGTGCCGCTCAGCCGATTTTTGGTGATATAGCGCATATGTTGATAAATGATTTTAATGTTATCCCGCGGTCAGGAGGATAGTGGTATAATTAGCCCCGTTATGGCAAAACAAATATGATCCAGATTGTGGCTGACTCTAGCACCATCGTGCAGATATTTATGTTAGGCCTGCTGAGCTTTTTGATTAGCATGGTTTTGACGCCAATTTATACCAGCGCCGCGTTTTCTGGCAAATGGTGGAAAAAACAGCGTACTACCACTATGACCGGCGAGGCAGCCCCAGTTTACCAAAAACTCCATGCCGCCAAACACGCCCGTAACATCCCGACCATGGCGGGTATTATTTTTGTCTTCAGCACCATTATGGTGACCCTCAGCGGCAACCTGTCGAGATCCGAAACGTGGCTACCTTTGGCCGGGATAGCCGGGGCGGGGCTGATCGGCTTATTTGATGACATCATCAATATCAGGAGTATTAAGGGTGGCATAGCCGGCATGCGCGCCAAGGTTAAATCATTGCTACTGGTGGCAGTCTCAGCCGTCGGTGGTTGGTGGTTCTTCGCTAAGCTCGGTGTGACAGCTATTGATATCCCCTTTGTCGGTTCTTGGCACCTCGGCTGGCTGATCATCCCCCTCTTCATATTGGTAGTTTTTGCCACGGCCAATGCCGTCAATATTACCGATGGTTTGGATGGCTTAGCTGGCGGCCTGGCAGTCTTTGCATTTAGCTCATATGCGTTGATTGCCTTTATCGAGAAAAAATACGGTATTGCCGGCTTTTGTATGACAATCGTCGGCGCCTTACTTAGCTACACCTGGTTCAATATCTATCCGGCCCGTTTTTTCATGGGCGATGTCGGTTCGTTTGCGCTCGGAACAGCCCTTGGCGTGGTAGCCCTGCTGACTAACACCGTGCTGCTACTGCCGATCATCGGCGCGGTATTTGTGGTGGAAACCGGTTCGGTCGTACTCCAGTTTGTCAGTAAAAAACTTAGAAACGGCAAAAAGATTTTTCTGTCTACTCCAATCCACCATCACTTTGAAGCCATCGGATGGCCAGAGACCAAAATTACCATGAGATTTTGGGTTTTAGGCCAAGTGGCCGGCATCATGGGTGTAATCTTATTTGTGCTCGGCGGAGTATCGTAAAAGGTCGTGCGTCCCAGACGCGCCCGGGTAGGGCAGACCACTAACTCAAATCAGTCCCAGAGCGAGGTAATCGCCCGGCGGCATCGCCCGGATTATGTAATTCTGGTTTTGACAGCCCTTTTAATGGTCATCGGACTAGTGGTAGTTTATTCTATCAGTCCGGGGCTGAGCGCTTCACGGCATCAGAGCCAAAGCTACTTTATAACCAAGCAAATTGTTGACGTGACTCTGGGTGTAGTAGCCTTTGGGACCGTGGCCTTTTTCCCATCGCGACGGTGGGCTAGTCTGGCCAAACCCCTGATTGTGGCAGCCATAATCGGCTCTATAATCGTTATGTTTACACCAACGAACGATATATACCCAGCCCATCGCTGGATCCGCCTAGGCGGTTTTTCTTTTCAGGTAGCCGAACTCATTAAATTAGCCTTGGTCATCGGACTGGCTGGTTTCTTGGCGGAGCAATGGCGCAAAAGTAAGATAGCCGACGCTAATGCTACCCTAAAGCCTTTGATCATAGTTCTTTTGGCTATAGGCGTAGTGGTGGCTAAATTTCAAAGTGATCTTGGTTCGGCCGGAGTGATGATCGCCATAATGGGGGCTATGGCTTATACAGTCGGCATTCCACTAAAAAAGGTAGCCTTGATAGGGGCCATAGTTTTAGGGGTCGTGATATTGGCTATTGGTTCCAGCGGCTATCGACGAGAGCGGCTGGCTAGCTATTTGCACCCCAGTAACGATTGCCAAGGTAGTAGCTACCAAGCTTGCCAGGCGCTAATCGCTGTTGGGTCAGGCGGGGTATTCGGTCTGGGACTAGGCTATAGCGTCCAAGCCTATGGCTATTTACCAGAAGCTTCCAACGACTCAATCTTTGCCATTATGGCCGAAAAGTTTGGCTTTATTGGTACCACTTTAATCGTGGCTATTTACGCTGCCTTTATCACCCGGCTCAAAAAGCTGATCGAACGTACGGCCGACCAGTTTCACCGGCTGATATTAGTTGGCGTGCTAGCTTGGCTGTCTACCCAAATGATAGTTAACATCGGCTCTATGCTGGGCTTGTTGCCCTTAAAGGGGATCACCCTACCGTTGATCAGCCAGGGCGGTACCAGCTTGATCTTCTTGACCACCGCCCTCGGGATAGTTTTCCAGATTTCGCGTTATACTAGTTATAATGTCCAAGAACCAAAAACGGGCCCCGATGGGGGTTCAGCCGGTCAAAATAGTATTAACGGGCGGCGGCTCCGGAGGGCATATAACCCCTCTCTTACCACTCGCCCGCGCACTTAGAGTCAAAAACCCGCAGTGCACGATCATCTATATTGGTCTAAGGGGTGACAAAATTGATGCCCTGCAGACCCGCTACGGAGCTTTTGACGAGGTCCACTTTATCACGTCAGGCAAGTTTCGCCGTTACCATGGCGAGAGCCTACTGGCACACCTGGTTGACGTTAAGACGCTAATGCTTAATTTTCGCGATACCTTTAAGGTCCTTTTTGGTACGCTCACGGCTCTGCGACTCCTTAGGAAATATCGGCCGGATGTGGTGTTTAGCAAGGGCGGTTACGTAGTAGTGCCGGTGGGTCTTGCCGCCCATCTGCACAGTGTACCAATAATAACTCACGATTCGGATGCTGCGGCCGGGCTAGCTAACAAAATTATCGGCCGCTGGGCAAAAGTTCATACAACCGCTATGGCGCCAAAGTATTATCCGTACCCCAGCGACAGCATCAGGCAAGTTGGAATACCGGTTGACGAACGTCTGAAGCCGGTCGATGCCGAGGAACAAAGAAGCCTAAAACTACAAATCGGCCTGGCGCCGGATAATTTAATGCTGCTGGTAGCCGGTGGTGGCCTGGGTTCGCAAACAATCAACGAACTGATGGCCAAGATATCGCCCGAGCTGCTTAAAAACAATCCGAGTCTTGAGATCGTCCACTTCAGCGGCTCCGGACACCAAGACAGCCTCACAGAACACTACCAGCGGGAATTGGGCGAGGAAATGCCTCAACGTGTTAAGGTGCTCGGTTTCTCCAGTGACTTTTATGCTTATAGCGGGGCGGCCGATGTGGTGCTGGCCAGGGCAGGGGCCACGACACTGGCTGAACTAGCAATCCAGCGCAAGGCAGCCGTTATAATTCCTAGCCCATTTCTAACCGGTGGCCATCAGCTGAAGAATGCTGAGGAACTTACTTTGCACAGTGCGGCTGTGGTTTTACCCAATAATATCGAACCCCAAAAATTACTCAGCACGCTAGATGATTTATTACAAAATACCAGCAGTCGAGAACAGCTAGCGCGCAGTATTGGTTCGCTGGCTCGGCCGAATGCCGCTGCCGAATTAGCCGATATTCTGCTGGAAGCAGCCAAAGTTTAATCTGATCATGAATCTTCCCCGCAGAAAAAATAGCCCTAAAACCCGGCGCCTAAATACCGTCGGCGGCCGCATAAGTCCGACGCGCAGCCCCTTTCAAAAACGCCCGCCCCCAAAAAAGTCATCAAAACAGCTCTTTGGCCGATTTATGGATGTTTTGATGTTGATCGTGATCGGTGCCGGTCTTATTTTTTTCTTGACCCTAAAACCCCGTCCGCAGACAATTGTTAGCAGCAATGCCTATCACCCCAGCACAGTTTATGAAGCGGCAGCCAATAAGGCCTTTGAGACTCTAAGGAATAGGTCGAAACTGACACTCGATGAACGCGGTATCATCGCCGCGCTAAAAGTACAATTTCCAGAAATCGACACCGTTAAAATCAAGCTGCCTATATTCAGTCAAATACCAACTCTATGGTTGGGTATTGCTGCTCCAACATTTAATTTCAGTAGCAATGACAAGCTGTACGTTGTGGGCTCTAACGGCGTGATAACTGGCCTTAGCAGCCAGCTGACGGGTGCATCTAAGCTACCGAGTGTCATAGATCAATCAGGTTTTGCGGCGGAGCCCGGAAAACAAGTCCTGGGGACAGAGGTCATCGCTTTCATCAACACGCTGTTGGCTCAATGCCAACGCGCTGGTGTTAAAGTCGCGTCATTGACCTTACCAGCCGCCGCCCAGGAGCTAGACCTACGGGTGCAAAACCAGCCATACTTTGTTAAGTTCTACTTGGGCGGTGATGTCTTGAGCCAAGCAGGGCAGTACTTGGCGGCTAAGCATAAATTCGACACCGAAGACTTGCAGCCTGAGCAATATTTAGATGTCCGAGTCGCTGGTAAAATCTACTATAAGTAAGTGAGACTCTCTCGTCCCCTCTCTAGTTCGTAATTTGTTCAGCTACTTGTAATAATTATATATCTAGAAAAACATACAGGGCAGTGGAATTTAGTAAAAGTCAAATTTTGTATTCAAAAGGGGAAAAGCAAGGGAAAGTATACAAAAATATGAAAGAGTTAAATGTCAAATATCGAACTGTGGATAACTTTTGTGACTTTTCACGCAAATTGTACTGACACGCACTAGCAGCAAGTACAAGGGTCTACTAAATTATTTATGTACGTAGCGGTGCGGTGCAGCAAACACGCATATTTAAGCATCGCATCTGGAACTACCCTTCTTAAAGGGGTATTGGCACACCAGCGTAGGCTGGATATACAGAGTCGCAAAATATACATTGTGCGACGTATGGTCTAGATCTCAAACACTATGTTCCCCTCGGCTTTGAACTATCTGATTTTTGAATTTTTGTTTTTCATTTAATTAACTAAACCATAATCGTTGCCTACCCACTGTCGACGCTTAGCTCCAAAACCCTATTCACTACCAATCTACAACAATGTTCGTAAAATGTTCACACCATGCTTTTTTATTATAGTTGTCGCTAGAGCGAGTACTTTGCATAAAACTGGGTTTCCTGCTAAGTGCAGCCCGAGTCCGCCTGGTGCGAGCCCGGCGCGAAACGCCCAGTTTTATGCAAGGTGCGAGTGCTTAGCGCAACCGAATGGTATGTTCGTCGCCAGAGTCGTCTGAGCTTGGTTCGGCAGCCGGCTTTGCCTGTGGCTGGCTTTGGCCACTGTCGCTACTGCGACGCCTGGACCGCCTACGCTTCGTTGAACGGCTAGTGTCGGCCCCGCCGGATTTAGCGGTCGGGGTAGCTCCCATTGCAAGTTTTACAATTTGTCCTTGCACCGTCGGTTTAGGCTGGGTATCCGCTGGGGGCGAGGTCTCCAGCTTTGACGCACCAGGTAGTCCCGAAGCTTCGCGGATCTCGGCCTCAACCTCTGCTTTGGGGCGGCTATATCGTTCGCGGGTTTGGGCGAT
>JBBTWK010000058.1:0-9631 GCA_038062805.1 Patescibacteria group bacterium | reverse complement strand
ACTACCAGCCTCGATTTAGACGAGGCTTTAAAGAACTATATTATTTCTTTGTAGCTGGTTTTTTGGCGGCAGACTTCTTGGCGGGGGCTTTTTTGGCAGCTGTCTTTGACTTTCCACTTTCCACTTTCGACTTTGGACTAGCTTTACTGGGTTTTACACCCGCTAATTTGGCTTGAGAAGATAGTCTGGCTTTAGAGCGGGCGGCTTTGTTCCTATGAATAACCTTCTTTTTGGCGGCGATGTCAATGGCACTAACGGCTGCGCTCTGAAGCTTAAATACCTCGGTCGATTTACCAGCCTCAAGGGCTTTATTAAAAGCCTTGATTGCTTCGCGCATATCACGGCGGGTGCGGGTATTGCGGACATTGGCCTTGGCGGCTGTTTTGACTCGCTTTTTTGCAGATTTGATTATTGGCATGAGGCCTTACTATACAGAGGTGGCGGGCAATTGTAAAGGGGCACCATACGAGGCCCGCCGTTAGCCATTTACCGTTCACGGTTCACCGTTAAAGTGCTTGTACTTATTTACCCCTTGTGGTACTGTTTGGTTATAAAGCTAAAAAACCAAAATGCCCAATGTACGAATGAACAAATGGACGAATGAATGTGGCAATAGCCAATGTCTTAATGCATTGAATCATTGCTTCATTGATAATTCATTGATAATTGATAATTGTAAATTGATAATTGCGCCTGACCGCAGGGAGGGTGCCTGATGGATCCAGCGGCAGCAAAGCAGCAAATAGTCGAGCGCATCAAGCAAGCGTCTAACATCTTGGTGACGGTTAGTAGCAACCCGTCAGTTGACCAATTGGCGTCCTGCATCGGCCTAACACTGCTGCTCAACAAGATGGATAAGCACGCCACAGCTGTCTTTTCCGGACAAGTACCTTCGACCATTGAATTTTTGCAGCCGCAAAAAACCATAGAGACTAACACCAACAGCTTGCAGGACTTTATCATCTCTCTCGATAAAAATAAGGCTGACAAGTTGCGCTATAAAGTCGAAGACGATGTAGTACGAATATTTATAACACCCTACAAAACATCTTTGAGTGAAAAAGATCTTATCTTCAGCCAGGGCGATTTTAATGTCGAAGTGGTCATGGCACTCGGGGTAAAAGACCGATCACAACTGGACGCCGCTATTACCGCCCACGGTCGGATTTTGCACGACGCGACGGTGGTTTCGGTCAACGCCGGTAACGATAAAGCCGCCGAGCTGGGGCAGATTAATTGGCAGGATCCTACGGCCAGCTCCTTAAGTGAAATGCTGGTAAGTGTTAGCGAGGCCTTTGGCACCGGACTGATAGACAACCAGATGGCCACGGCCTTTTTGACAGGAATTGTGGCCGAAACCGCCCGCTTTTCTAATGCCAAAACTTCGCCAAAAGTTATGACCATGAGCGCCCAGCTAATGGCCGCTGGCGCCAACCAGCAGTTAATTGTCAGCAAGCTGGAGCCGCCAAGACCGCCGGGCACGGACGCCGGTAAGGCGGTAGCTAAAAACCTATCCGCGCCTAAGCCGCCAGCGCCAGCTGGGGTTTTAAATATCTCGCACAAACCGCAGATGTCCAGTAGCGAAGAGGTAGAAGTTAAAGCTGGCGAAATCCATATTGATGAAAAAGGTAACATAATCTCTTCGCAGACCGAGTCACCACCTAGTCTGCCGGAGCCTCAGGCTCCCATTATCCGAACTGCACAGATGCCGATGGCTCGGCCCCAGCCGCCAGCCGCAACACCAAAAAAAGACGATGGTCCCATTCCGGGTCCCCACACTTTACTAGACCCGACCGACCACCAGCCGGTCATTAATCCGCCATTTACGGCTGATACTACTCCAGAGTGGGATAAATCTGACAATGATAATGAATTAACCGATCCATTGAGTGCCTCGCCAAAGCCAAACGATGTGTTAATGGGACGTGAAACAGTAGTAACACCACCATCTGCCGCCCCGGAGCCGACAGTGAACTCGGCACGCGGTGCCGTCGATAGCGCCTATGCTGGAGTCCCATATGACCCAGCCGGCCATCCGGCAGTCTCCTTGGGTGCCCAGCCGCTAAGCCCATCGCTACACCAAGTACCACAAAACCCACCTCCACCGGTACCTCCACCGCTGATGCCGACTCCGGGAGTGGGGCAGAACAAGCCAAAATAACCCTCCCCGCACGTATAATCTAGGGGATGGATGGATATCTTCTAGTTGGTAAACCCCTTGGCATATCTAGTTTTGGTGTAGTAGCAAGGGTCAGGAGGATAATTTCGGATGCAAAGGGCAAAAAGGTAAAAATTGGCCACTGCGGTACATTGGACCCAGCCGCCAGCGGCCTAATGATTCTGGTAATTGGCAAATACACCAAAAAAGCCAGTGAATTTAGCAAGTTAGACAAAACTTACATAGCCGAAATAACTCTCGGCCTAGAAAGCTCAACTGGCGACAGGGAAGGTGAACTCACTAGAATTAACGACAAAATACCTTCTATCCAGGAAGTACAAGCTGTATTGGACGGATTCGTAGGCGAGATAAGCCAAGTTCCGCCAGCTTTCAGCGCCGTGAAAGTAGATGGCCAAAGGGCTTATAAACTGGCCAGGGCAGGCAAAATGCCTGAGCTAAAGCCCAGACAGGTTACAGTGCACAGGTTGCAGGTTACAGACTATAAATATCCGAAGCTGCGATTTACAACGGAGGTCAGCAGCGGCACATATATTCGCTCCCTGGCTGAAGACATCGGCCAAAAATTAGGCACTGGTGCCTATTTATCAGCCTTACACCGCATAAAAGTCGGCAACTTTGATATTAAAGACGCCCTAACTCTCGAAAAGCTCAATATATCTGAACTTGAAACAGGGGTTGTCAAGGAGTAAAAAGTTTGTTATAATGCTAGCCAAGAATGATAACTAGCGAGAAGAAGGCTGAGGTCGCAAAAGACCTGCAGTCGCACAAGACCGATACCGGTTCGCCAGCAGTACAAGTAGGCATAATGACTGCTAGAATTGCTGAACTTACAGATCATTTGAAGAAAAATAAGCATGATTTTGCTGCCCGCCGAGCCCTATTACAGCTGGTTGGCAAGCGCAAAAGACACCTTAAATACATTGCCAGCGGCAGTAGCGACGCTTACTTGGAACTGATCAAAAAACTCGGCATCCGCCGCTAGTTTGTCCTTTTATTTTTGGGTATTTCGGTGTCGAGTCCTTACGAGGCTAGCTCACCGTACGTAGTTGTACGGCTCGCGTTGCTTCGCTGACTCTCCTAGAACTACCCGAAAACTAAGAAGGATAAGATAATTAAGAAAGCAGTTTTACGCCTCAGAGCACAGTTATCTATCAGCGCAAGCTCAGATATCTGAACCCTGCGACGTACTCTGCAGAAAGGTGAATAAAAATAATGGCTCAAACCATTAACCCGTTCGGTAAAAAAGTAATTAAAGTATCAACCGATTTTTGCGGCCGTGAGCTGTCTTTAGAGGTTAATCGCGTTGGTTTTCGCACCTCCGCATCAGTGCTGGCGCGCTACGGCGACACGGTAGTGCTGGGCACCGCTATGGTAAGTGATGGCAAGGTGCAAGGGCTCGATTATTTCCCGCTGAGCATTGATTATGAAGAAAAATTTTACGCCGCCGGCAAGATCAGCGGCTCGCGTTTTATTAAAAGAGAAGGCCGCCCTAGCGATGAAGCTGTGCTGATTGGTCGGCTCATCGATCGCCCAATTCGCCCGCTGTGGCCCAAAGGCTATCGCAACGAAGTCCAGGGAGTGGTTTCGGTACTGAGTATGGATCCAGGATTCCGGCCGGACATGGTCGCCATGATAGCTATGAGCGCCGCACTAATGCTAAGCGGTGCACCGTTTGAAGGCCCGGTGGCCGGTCTGCGCATTGGTCTGGTTGAAGGCAAACTAACTGCCTTTGCCAGCCTCGAGCAGTTGGACGAAGGTCCGCTGGATCTAGTTGTGGCTGGCACTAGTGGCGGCATCATGATGGCTGAAGCTGGCGCTAAAGAAGTTAGCGAAGCGCAAATCGTTGAAGCTTTAGAATTTGCCCAAAAGATGGTCCAACCGGCTATCAAATTGCAGCAGGAACTTATCGAGAAAGTCGGCCCAGCGGCTCAAGAGTATGAGCTTATTAAACCGGATAAAGATGTTATTGGACGAGTTGAAACTTGGTTGGCCGGTAAAATGGGCGCTAACTTGCGCGCCCCCCATCCAGAGCGCGGCGATTTAGTTAGGCAACTGCGCGATTCAATGTTTAAGCATTTCGAAGCCGAAATCGGTGATGACTTTGCCGCCCAAAAAGCCGACTACGACGAGGCTTTCACTATGGCCTTGCACCAAGATTTACGCGAAGCAATATTAAATGAAAATATCCGTCCTGATGGCCGACAAACTACCGAAATTCGTGAACTTAGCAGCGAGGTCGGCTTTTTGCCCCGCGCTCACGGCTCCAGTTTGTTTACCCGCGGTGTAACCCAGGCTATGAATATCATTACTTTGGCACCGCTTTCCTATGCCCAGATGGTAGACACCATGGAACGCCAGGGTGAACGGCGCTACCTGCACCATTACAACGCACCGGGTTACACGGTCGGCGAAGTCCGTCGACTAGGTAGTCCTGGACGGCGCGAAATTGGGCATGGTTATTTGGCCGAGCGGGCACTACTGCCAATGCTGCCAGAGGAAATGGACTTCCCCTATACTATCCGGTCGGTAACCGAAATTATGAGCCAAAATGGCTCGACCTCGATGGCTGCAACCTGCTCTAGCACTTTAGCCTTGATGGACGCCGGCGTGCCTTTGAAGGCTCCGGTGAGCGGCATCGCCATGGGTCTGATGACCGATGGTAAAAAATCTGTGATCCTAACTGACATCGCCGATGCCGAAGATTTTGCCGGCGATATGGACTTCAAGGTTGCAGGCACCGCCAAAGGCATTACAGCTCTGCAAATGGACATGAAAGTCCATGGCTTGCCAGTAGAGACGCTGAGCAAAGCTCTAGAGCAGGGCAAAATCGGCCGCGCCGAAATCCTGAAGCACATGCTGGAAGTACTGCCAGAACCACGAAAAGAAATGAGCCCGTACGCGCCGCGAGTCGAAACTATCATGATCAACCCCGATAAAATCCGGGAAGTCATCGGCAAGGGCGGTGAAACAATTCAAAAAATTGTGGCCGAAACCGGTGCCGAGATCGACATTAAAGACGATGGTATGGTGATGATTGCCAGCCCAGACAAAAAAAGCATTGACGCCGCACGCCAGTGGATAGAAAGCATCACGGCCGAACCAGAAATCGGCAAAATTTACGAAAACGCACCAGTGGTTAACGTCATGGACTTTGGGGCTTTTGTGCAAATTATGCCCGGCAAAGACGGCTTGGTGCACGTTAGCGAGTTGAGTGAGGAGCGAGTAGAAAAACCCAGTGACGTAGTCAAAGAAGGCGACAAAGTTAACGTTAAATTGGTTTCGATTGACGATCGCGGCCGCTTGCAGCTAAGCATGCGAGCAGCAGCAAGAGAGATGAAAGAAAAGGGTAAAAAATAAATGCCCAAAGCCAATCAGGAGCAAAAGCTACTGAATAGGTGGGAGAGTAGGGTGCTATTTACATTAATTTTTGCCGGCTTAACTTACGGGTTTGCCTCACTGGCCATAGATTCGGGCAGTTTGATTGAATACGCACTGACAATCTTTTTCTTCGTCTGGGCTATCAAAAATGCCGTGAGTGCTATCCGAAATCGTTAATAAAAGAGCAATGAGTCCCGTTAAACTCCAAAAGACCCGAGAAAGATATATGACGACTGAAACTTACACTGTTTATCGACCGTTAACCGACACCAGAAAGTTAAGTGGAGTCTAACGGGATGAGTAAAAAAGCAGAACAACTTGAAAAAATTAAGGCTGATATTTTGAAGCAAAAGATTTGTCCGAAGCTGGCTGCTGGTGCCACCCAATTGGTATTTGGCGATGGCAATCCGGACGCCGACCTAGTCTTTATTGGCGAGGCACCGGGCAAAAACGAGGATATTCAGGGCCTGCCGTTTGTCGGTGCCGCCGGGAAGTTCTTAAACGAGATGTTGGCCCTCATCGGGCTAAAACGTGAGGACGTATATATTACCAACATCGTTAAATACCGCCCGCCGGAAAACCGGGATCCACTCCCAGACGAAAAAGCCGCTTTTTTGCCCTTTTTGCGCTCACAGCTCCTAGTCATTAAGCCCAAAATCGTGGTGACATTGGGACGGCACAGTATGGAGTGTTTCCTGCCGGGCTTGCAAATAAGCAATTGCCACGGCCAAGCCAAAAGATATAAAGGTCAGGTGTATTTGCCGCTGTTCCACCCTGCCGCAGCTCTATATAACGGGAGTATGAGACAAACTCTTATAGATGACTTTATGAAAATTCCGTCCATTTTGGCTAAATTAACTTAGAAATCCAAAAATCTCTTAAATTAAGAAAGGAAAATAATGGATAAAAAACCAAATAACAATAATGAACGCCCGCCTGCCGAACAGGCAAGCCCGCCTGCTGGTAGGCAGGGACCGGGTAGACCCAGCGACAGGACTGTTCCAGGAAGAACCATGACTACGTCAACCGGCCGCAGTGTGTCACGGGGGGCTGCCATTCGGGCTCAAAAACAAGCCGTAAATGATGCCAACCGGGTGGCTAATCAATACCTCGATGCCGCTGGTAAGCAAACCGATCGGCCACGCCTGCCTGCCGGACAGCTAGGCAGGCAGAGCCGTGCCAATGTCATAGATGATAACCCTCGCCTAAAAATTATCGGTTTGGGCGGTATGGACAGTGGGGGTAGCAAAAATATGATGGTCGTCGAGTATCGAAATGACGCAATTGTCGTTGACTGTGGCAACGACTTAGGCGTTGACCTGCCGGGCATAAATTACGGTATCGCCGACACTACTTATTTAGACCAGATCAAGAACAAAATCAGAGGATTTGTGATCACTCACGGCCACCTGGACCATATTGGCGGTCTGCCACATATTTTGCCTAAATATAATGTGCCGGTTTACGGCAGCCGCTTTACCATCGGCCGCGTCGAAGAAATCTTCCAGAACTTTGGCCTGCCAATGCCCGATGGCTTTCAGCTGCAGACGGTCATAATGAACGAAACAACCCACGAACGACTCAAGCTCGGCGAATTTTACATCGAGCTTGTGCGTGTCACCCACTCCATTCCGGGTAGTACCATGGTAGTTGTCGACACGCCACTTGGCCGGTTGATTAACACCGGTGATTTCCGTCTTGACCCTAATCCACTCGATCATGAGCGTACTGATGTGGCGCGAATTGAACAAATGGCCAAAGAAGGCGTTCTACTTCTAATGAGTGAGTCTACGACTACCGAACGTCTGGGCCGAACACCAAGTGAGAGCACTATCGAAAAGAGCTTTATTGACATCATGGAACGAGCGCCGGGCCGAATTTTTGTCGGATTATTCTCGACAAACATGAACCGCGTGCAGATGATCGTCAACGCCGCCGTGCACCAAGGTCGCAAGGTCGCTATGGATGGACGCAGCATGATTTCTACAGTTGAGATGGCGGTGCGCAATGGCTATATGAAAATACCTAAAGGGACATTTGTATCCATTGCATCAGTTCCAACCTTAAAAGATGATCAGGTAGTAGTCGTTTGTACTGGCTCTCAAGGCGAACCAAATTCAGCCCTGCAGCGCATGAGCTTGGGCGACCATAAACACATCGCACTCAAAGAGCAGGACAGTGTAATCCTATCTAGCACCCCGATTCCATACAGCGGCAATGATGCGCTGGTACGCAGTATGGTCGACGATTTTTTGAAAAAAGGCGTACACGTACATCGTCACGAGACTTACGAACTTGACCACGGCGGCCCGCTGCACGTTTCTGGCCATGGCAGCATCGAAGAATATCGTGACATTGTTCGTATGGTGAAACCCAAGTTCTTTCTGCCGATTTACGGCGATTTTACGGCCAAAAAATACCACAATGACATTGCCTTAGAAGAAGGTTTGCCTCGGGCCAATATGCTCAACGTCGAAAATGGCCAAGTCATAACAGTCACTAAAGACAAAATGCTGCTGGAGGGCGAAGTGTCGCACGGCACAATTCTAGTCGATCAAACTGGCGCCGTGGTTAGTACTGTGGTAGTTAAAGACCGGGTCCTGCTGGCCGAAGAAGGCGTGGTGGCAGTGGTGCTGACTATCGATAAAAAAACCGGCAACCTGCTGACCAGTCCAGACATTATCAGCCGGGGCTTCATTTACATGAAGGAAAATGAAGAGTTGATGAACGCCTTCCGGGAGGAACTGCGAAGGGCTGTCGCCCAGCGCTTTAAACGCGTGGACTTAGATCGATTTAAGGCCGAGCTTAAAGACTACGTGACCCACTTTTTGTACGAACAAACCCAGCGCAGCCCGATTGTTATTCCAGTAGTGAACGTTATTGGAGGCCGCAGCGAAAAGGCCAACAACGACACCCACAAAGCTGATGCTAACGGCCAACAACAGCCAAAAACACCTGAGGAAATCGCCCTAGAGCAGCAGCGGCGCTTTGCGCAAATGCGGCAACGGCTTCTCAACCAAGACGCTCGGGTTGACTGATAATCCCGGACGCCACCTCGTCTCGACGTATCTGTTGATTGAAAACAGCCTCGCTCGGGAACTCCTCAAAAGACTGCCCCCGGCAGTCTTTTTCGTCAAACAGCTCTCGCGCCCAAGGTCGCCTGTTTTCAACAACATCTACTCGGGCCTCGTCAGATGCCAAAAAGATATTAGCCCACCCTTAAATATAAAAACCAGGGCAGGGAATACTTGACTTGCTTTTCAGACGCCTAGTTTCATCTGTTTCTAGCGATGTTCGGAGCTTGGCTCAGGGCTCGGCGGATGTCCGGACCATACAGTTACTAAAAAGCTTGCAATTTTTTGTAATGTGTGGTACTGTAGGAAATAGTTCGCAATAATTACAAGGAAATAATCAATATCATGAAGCCGAACAAACTCGTCGAAAGCTTATCTAGCAGAGAAAAGCGGGCCGTACTTAAGGCCTTAGGTGAGGGACATGGGGATAAAAGTCAATTAGCAAGATTGCTGAATATTGCTCCGGCGGCTGGTGGCGTTGCAACCAAGGCTGCTAGGCGAGAAGCTAAGCCCAAGGACGCCCCGACCAGCCTGAAACCGGAGCAGCGTAAGCAAGCCGAAGCTGTTATAGCTAATATGGCCGAAAAATTTGAGCGACCACCGGAAGACTTCGGTGTGGTTATGGTTGAGAATGAAGCCGGCGAAAAACGACCAGTTGTTATGCTAACCGCCGGTAACGGTCTTTACAAAGGCAGTTGGAATACAGTCATGTCTGACGCCCAAACCGAGGCTTCCACAATCGTGGTTAATGGCAAACGGATTGATACACGATCAGCAATGACCGAAGATGCTTATCGAGCTTTCATAGCAGATGAAAAAGCTCGAGGCATCGAACCTTTACCAGATAGCAGCCAATTATCCAACGAAAACGGTCAGCCTTGGACTTGGACTCTACTTACTGGCGAACAAGCGCTCGACTTCTTCGCGCCGCTTGCCTTCATCCGCTACGGCGACGCTGACCGGGATTGGCGCTATCGCGACAGCTCTGGCAGCAATGTGC
>JBBTWK010000057.1:0-1163 GCA_038062805.1 Patescibacteria group bacterium | reverse complement strand
GCCCACGAATTTGCTGGCCAAAATATTGAGGAAGCCCGGCCTAAAATTGTTGCCAAATTAAAAGCTAAAGGCCTGTTGATTAAAGAAGAGGAGTACACCCATAATGTGGCCCTCAACGACCGCGGTAAAGGTGTTATTGAGCCGCAAATCAAGCTGCAGTGGTTCGTGGATGTCAACCGGCCGGTCGTTGATTGGAAAGGTCAGCGCCGCACACTACGTGAGGTTATGCGAGCCGTGATTGAAGACGGCGATATTAAAATCGTACCGAAGCGCTTTGAAAAGGTTTATTACCACTGGATAGATAACCTGCGCGACTGGTGCATCAGCCGCCAAATTTGGTGGGGCCACCAAGTACCGGTTTGGTACAAGGGCAAAGAGATTTTCGTTGGGGTAAAGCCACCGATAGGGAAGGACTGGACACAAGATCCAGACACACTAGACACTTGGTTTTCCTCGGCGCTTTGGACCTGGAGCACGCTAATTGACCAAGACCTAGCCAGAGATTATTCATTGACACTGGAAGACCTTTTGGCCAAAAGTATTGACTATAAAACCTATCATCCAACCGATGTGATGGAGACCGGCTGGGACATCCTTTTTTTCTGGGTGGCGCGCATGATTTTAGCCACTACTTACACCACCGGACAGATCCCTTTCAAGACCGTTTATTTACACGGTTTGGTGCGTACTGAGGAAGGCAGAAAGATGAGCAAAAGTGATCCGGATACAATTGTCGATCCAATGGAAGTCATCCCAGAGTTTGGTACTGATGCTTTGCGCCTGGCGCTAGTGGCTGGCTCATCAGCCGGCAATGATCAGCGGCTAGGTAAGTCCAGGATTGTGGCTAACCGCAACTTTGCTAACAAGCTTTGGAACATCGCCCGTTACATAGAAGATAGGGGAAATAACAGAGGTGGCGGCCACCTACGGGTCGTACCCGTAGAGCACTCGACTACGCTCGGGGCAGGCAGTGATGTCGTTCCGAAATCGCCAGTAGATCACTGGATACTTAACAAGTTAAGTATTTCGGCGACGGCTATCGACAAGGCCTTAGCTAGCTTTAGATTTAGCGAAGCTTACGACATTTTGTACCACTACGTATGGGACGATTTTGCTGATTGGTATATCGAAGCCAGCAAGGTTGAGCCAAATCCGGCCATGCT
>JBBTWK010000056.1:0-10705 GCA_038062805.1 Patescibacteria group bacterium | reverse complement strand
CAAGCCACAGGCTCCAGTTCTGAACGTAATAAAGGTCTAATTTGCGTCGTTCCTCCACACTGATATTACGTCGGCCGGAGACCTGGGCTAGGCCGGTCAGGCCGGATTTTACGGCCAAGATTAGATCTTTTTTATCGTGTGTTTCGAGTTCGTGCGGCTGAAGAGCACGCGGGCCAACCAGACTAATGTCGCCTTTGACGATGTTAATAAGCTGTGGCAATTCGTCTAGACTGGTACGCCGCAAAAAACGGCCTACGCGGCTGACGCGCGGGTCATTCGGTATGTGGTCGCCGCCCACGCGGTAGGCTTTGATAAGTTCCGGACAGCCCATTTTGGTGAAAGCCTCTTCTGGTGCCATATCGGTGAAGATTTTTTTATGGGAACGGAATTTATAGACTTTAACTACATTACGAAAGCGGGTTAACCTAGGGTCCTTAAAAAAGATTGGGCCTTTAGGATCAAAAATTTTTATGGCCAGCGCCACAACAACCATAAACGGCAGAGCCAGGATAAGAAACACTCCGCCAAGCATCAGATCAGTCAGGCGTTTAACAATTCGGCCCCACCCAATCAGGGCGGTTTGGTGTACAGCTATGACTGGGATTTGCGAGCGGAAAAGCTCCACGGCAATATTACCCACAAATAGTTCACTATTACCAGGCGCAAAGCGGTAGGCAATGTGGTGAGTCTGGGCAAATTCTAAAATTTCGTTGTTGGTATCGCCAGCGGCGTAAAGCTCGGTTTGGACGATACTATGGATATCACTAGAATGAATTTTTTTGACAGCTTCGGCGAAGGAATCGAAAACTGGGATGTGCGGAAAACGTTCTGGCGTGTGGCTTTTACTACCGACAATGCCAACAATGCGGTAGCCCGAAATACGGCTATCGGAAAGGGAACGCACTAGCTCGACAGCCACCTTGGTGTTGCCGACAATCAAAATATTGGTAATGCCGACATCGTACTTATATAGATAAGCTCGAGCTGAGCGGGCAAGATTGCGAAAAGTTACCAAAAAAACAAAGGCTAAAATAAAACCATAAAACGGCACCAGTCTGGCTGGGAAAATTATACGATTGACAGCGTAGCCGTAGCCAATGACAAATAGCAGACCCACAAATGAACCAATCAGCAGTCGGCCTAGTTCGTTAAAGCGTTTTTCTTGGATCGAGTTGCTGTAAAGTCCCAGCAGAGCAAAAAATAATATCCAAAAGGGAAACAGCAATAGAAAAATACCCAGATAAGTCGTAGCCGGTATGGGGTAGGCTACTGGTACAGTGCTAAGTGTGCCGCGTAGAACGTAAGCACCGACAAAGGCTGCCACTAACGCCAAAAAATCGCCCACCACCAAAATGAAACTATAGAATAGAGACGCATTATTCTTCATGACGCTATACTAGATTGTAACACTTATGGACACTTCTAAACTGGGCCTAAAACTATCGTGGCTGGTTGGCGGAATTTTGGTACTACTGCCGTTTCACGCTTTTTTAACAGTCTGGCTTTCTAGTGCTGTTGGCCACTACGCTTTACTTCGGTTATGGAAAGAATTTTTACTTCTCATCCTAATCGCAGGCAGTATATATATACTTTTTCAAAATAAAGAGTTGCGTAAAAAGTTTCTTGGGTCCCGAATCACCCAATTAATAGCTATCTATTGCTTGGTATCCTTAGTGTGGGGAGCCGTAGCTTATGGTCTGGGTAAAGTCACCTTAAAAGCTCTTGGTTACGGATTCACGATTAATCTGCGTTTTTTGGTGTTTTTTATGGCCATTTGGGTCATAGCATCCCTTGCGCCTATGCTCAAAGAGGGGTGGCCAAGGCTGCTATTTATCCCAGCTGCCGCAGTGATTGTCATCGGCCTGATGCAAAGACTAGTCTTACCCTATGATGTTTTGAAACATTTTGGCTACAGTTCAGACACAATATTTCCGTATGCCACGATTAATCACAATATTAATTATCCAAGGATTATGTCTACGTTGCGCGGCGCTAACCCACTGGGCGCCTACTTACTTCTAGTGCTAAGTGGGACTATGGCACTTCTCTTTGGGTTGAAAAAGCACCGCCGCCTTTGGGCATTGATTGGGTTCGCCGGGTTGGTAGCTTTATTTTTTACTTATTCACGCGGTGCTTGGGTAGGGCTAGTTCTTGGCCTTACATATTTATTCTGGGCGGTTTTGAAGAAAAGAAAGGCAAAAAAGATAGCCGCCGCGGGGCTGATTTTATTAATATTGGCGGTAGCCGGGCTGCTGCTGGCATTTCGGCACAATCCAACCTTTGAGAACTATTTTTTCCATACTGAAAAAAATTCCCAGGTAGCAGTAAGTTCAAACGAAGGACATGCCTCTGCTTTTAAGAGCGGCCTGAACGATGTACTGAACGAGCCGCTAGGACGAGGTGTCGGTACGGCCGGTCCAGCGTCTGTCTATAATGATCAAATAACTCGGGTGTCAGAAAATTACTTCATCCAAATAGCCCAAGAGGTCGGCTGGATTGGTCTGGTATTATTCTTGGCCATCAATTTATTGGTGGCTCGTGAGTTGTGGTTGCGTCGAACGGACACGCTGTCATTGGGTCTACTGGCTAGCTTAGCCGGTCTAACTTTTGTTAGCTTAGTCTCACATGTATGGACTGACGACACTCTGGCTTATCTGTGGTGGGGGCTCGCTGGAGTGGCACTTGCGCCACTCCAGCCGTTAACCGTTAACCATTTACTGTTTAAAAAAGGACCAAGTCTATCGCGAAAAATAAGCTCAAGAGGTATGATTGAAATATGAAAAACATCAAAGGCTTCACATTAATTGAAGGCCTGCTAATTTTAGTAATCGTTGGACTGCTTGCCGGAACTGGTTGGTATGTTTGGAACTCTAAGAACAGTACTGACAAATCGGCCAAGAATGCCGATTCGGCTAACAGCTCTACTACTCAAGCTTCTGAAAAACAAAGTTCATCTAGCGTCAATAAAGAATATAAAAATGAGGAGTATGGCTTCAGTTTCCAGTATCCGAGTGCATGGTCTCTTACTGTTGACTTAAAGGACATTGGAAGGGGGAGTAACGAAGGTGACGTTATAGTAACTTCTCCGAATGGGACCAAGGTGGACTTTGGGCCAAATTTAGGCGGAAAGGGTGGCGATTGTTTGGATGACCAAGCTGGGGATACCAGAACTACCAGAACATGTCCTACACGAAATATTCTTTCCATAGAAAAATTGGCCTCTAGCTCTAGCACCAAACCCGTCTACTTTTACCATGCCAGCTGGACCGACCCAACCAGTGCCGGCGGGAAAACCCACTATTATATTTATATTGGAGGCGGCGATTATACCCCTACCAAAACCGGCTCTGAGCTCGGAGCCTTCTTGGAAAATTGGGATACAGTGTCAACTCGTTATGGAGCCTTAAGTATATCTGTACAAGGTAAAGACGATACTAAGAATAACTCCTCCGACTTTTTTAACACTCAGGAAGTCCAAGAAGCAACAGCAGTCCTCAAGTCTTTCAAATTACTCTAGTTACATAGGTTACTAATATAAATGCCGAAAATAAATAAGAACCGAAAAGTAGTCATCCAAGCCGTTGAATACCTAGTTAGCGGCGGGGCTTATTTTTGGACGGGCTATGGTGTTTTTGCACTGCTGTGGTCGGTACTGGGCTGGAGTCTTTGGTGGGCCAAGCTGGGAGCCAACCTGGTTGGCTGGACAGTAAATTTTGCCTTGCAGCGCTACTGGGTTTTTAAAAATCCGCATC
The DNA here is from genome assembly GCA_038062805.1 of Patescibacteria group bacterium. Taxonomy (GTDB): domain Bacteria; phylum Patescibacteriota; class Saccharimonadia; order Saccharimonadales; family UBA10212; genus UBA6824. Next base: position 6,953 of record JBBTWK010000056.1, on the reverse strand, counting down.
TCAAGGGTAAGCTAGGCATGGTTACTCGCCGCTACACCGTTATTACGCTAATTGATTTTATGATGGATTACTTTATTGTTTATGGTCTGCGCCAGATAGGCATTACGCCATACATCGGCCAATTCGTCAGTGCTGGATTCTTTACTGTTTGGAACTACATATGGTATCGCTGGTGGGTCTTCCCGCAAAGACTACCATCACCGCGTCACCCAGCCAGAAAACACCTAAGATAGCTTCCCTATCTAATTATCAGAGTAGAGTCTTCATGAAAATGAACCGATCGGTTCATTCTCATGATACTAAGTATGTCCATCACAGGGTGTATAGTTGGTGTTGTGGAAGAACAAAAAACGAGCACCATTATCCGGCCGACTAAGAAACAAAAAGAACTACTGAGTTTCATCGAAGAGTTTATCGCTACCCGAGGCTATAGCCCCAGCTACCGTGAAATTATGCAGGGCTTGCAATATACTTCAGTAGCAACGGTCGCCCTGCATATCAATAATTTGATTAAGCGTGGCCATTTGCAAAAACGCGATCGTTCAGCTCGCTCGCTGGAAGTCGTTAAATCGACCATTGTCATTGAAGCTAAAATCACGCCCAAACAGCTAAAAACCAGCGAAGAAAAGTGGCTGGTGGATAAAGTAGAGATTTTTTTTAAAGAAGTCGAGAACACTCCAGCGATTATTGAAAAAGAGCTGGACGAACTCTATGTTTTAATTGGGGCCCTTAAAGTTTTGGGTGCCCACGGCGCCGCCAGTTCTTTTATTGCCCGTTTGTCCGAACTCAAAAAGCGCTCCTCGGCCAGTGAATACGTATCCTAGTACAGCCCGCCGCCCGAGCTACTCCCTGGTTCGCGGATGAACAGGAAGTAAATAAGCACGTAGACAATAGTCGCTACAATTACATAAATCACTGCCCATTGCCATTTTGGGCGTTTGCCATAACCCTTGGCTGGTTTGTTATCTTGAGGTTCCATATCTTTCCTACTACTTCAGTAATAGCCAAGCCACTACGATAACGGCAATTACAACAGCGACCCAGAGCAGCATTTTGCTATTTGATTTTTTGGTGCCTGGTACTGGTGACGACCCAGCAGTCGGCATTGAACCCGATGCTGACGGCATAACTGGCTCAGACGGAGCCGGAGCGGGCGGTTCTGGCGCCGGAGGTGTTTGTGTTGGTGGTTGCGGGCTAGTTTGTGGTTCCATAAGATTATGTATCTCCCTTATTTACAACTTATATTTATAACCTAATTGTAACTCAAGCTAAACATAACATCTATAGCATCCTGTACAATTGTTGAAGTGGATCCCGTTAGAAGTAAGTATTTTATCAAAGATAAAATCTGCCAATTCACTGGCAGTGAATTGGACTTCTAACGGGATGGACAACTTGATAATCTTTAGCGCCAAATACCTGATTTTTATCCTTGTTTTAATCGTTCTGTTGGTTTGGCTAAAGTCGCCAGTCAAAATGCGCTGGCAGTTTGCGGCGGCTATGGTTTTGGCTGGTATCGCCGCATTTGCTCTTAGCAGAATTACTGAAGCGTTGTATTACCACCCCCGACCGTTCGTGACTCAGCACATTACGCCGTTAATTTCTCACGGCAGTGATAACGGTTTCCCGTCAGAACACACTTTATTGGCTATGGTCCTCAGTACTGTAGTTTATTACTACCGGCGGCGCTTGGCAGCCGGCCTTTTCGGCCTAACTCTTTTAGTGGGTATCGGTCGAGTTTTGGCTCACGTCCATTCGGTCATGGACATACTAGGCGGCCTACTTTTGGGCGCACTTGCCGGTTGGGCAGGGTATCGTCTAGCTAAAAGGCTTTTCCCCCAGAAAAAAGAACTAGAGCCACATACTTAAAAAGAGCAAAGAGCTATAATCAAATCAGATTATTATGACACTTTTAACTAAACCCCCAAAAAAGCCTAGTCCAAGTGCTGCTAGCCTAAACATCCGCGACCAAATAGTTGGTGTCGACACCGAGGTACCGCTTTTAGACGGCAGCTTAACTAGATATATAAATTTTGATAATGCCGCCAGTACTCCGGTGTTGGCCAAGGTACTTCAAGTCGTGAATGACTTTATGCCCTGGTATTCATCGGTCCACCGTGGCAGCGGCTTTAAAAGCGTTGTATCGACGCAGGCCTACGAAGAGGCTCGACAAATCGTACGTGACTTTTTTGGCGGTAGCGCCCGCGACCATGTGGTAATTTTTGGTAAAAATGCCACCGAGGCTCTGAATAAATTATCTTATCGCATTCCGCTCAAAAAGGATGACATTGTGCTGGTTTCGATAATGGAGCACCACAGTAATGATTTGCCGTGGCGCAGCCGGGCGCGTGTCGAGCGCATCGGGGTGGACGATTTAGGTCGGGTTGACGAAGACCATTTGGACAGACTGCTGGGAAAATATAAAAACCGGGTAAAGTTGGTAACTCTGACGGCCGCCAGCAACGTCACCGGCCAAATGCCCGATGTGCACGGCATCGCTCGCAAGGTCCACGCTGCCGGCGCCCAGATTTTAGTCGATGCCGCTCAAGCGGCGCCGCACCGACAAATAAATATTAAATCACTCGATGATCCTGGGCACCTCGATTACATTGTCGCCTCGGCCCATAAGATGTACGCGCCATTTGGCACTGGCGCCATTATCGGCCGCAGGGACACTTTTACTAGAGGTGAACCAGAATACAGCGGTGGTGGCACAATTGATTTGGTGACCACAGAGCGCGTCGATTGGGCGGACTGCCCGGACCGAGACGAAGCTGGTTCGCCAAACGTAGTTGGCGCTGTTGCCTTTGCTGCTGCTCTAAAGGCACTAAGCAAAATTGGCATGGCTAAAATTGCCGCCCACGAAGCCGAGCTGACAAGTTACGCACTTACCAAATTGGGCAAAATTCCCGGAGTCCAAATTCTGGGCGACGCTAGTCCTGGCAATACGGCTAGCCGGTTGGGTGTTATCCCCTTCAATGTCGATGGTCTAAACCACTCGCTGGCGGCCGCCATCCTGGGCGCCGAGTTTGGTATTGGCGTGCGTAGCGGCTGTTTTTGCGCTCATCCTTACGTGGCGTGCTTGCTAAAAGTCAGTAAACGCGAAATGAACGAACTCGGCCAGGAAGTTAGACGGGGTGATAAACGCCACATACCCGGACTGGTACGCGCCAGTTTTGGCATGTATAACACTCTGGGCGAAATTGATAAGTTTGCGCTAGCCCTTAGCCAAATTACCGCCGGTAACTACCGGGGCAAATATTCGCAAGACAAAAAAACTGGCGACTTTAGCGCTGCCGGCTGGCCGCCCACCAAAGCCCACTTCTAACAATTTCACGGCTGCGTTGACGCACCATTGACTTCTCTCCTATAATCAATCTGTTCTCACAACGATATTCCGGAGTAGCTCAATGGTAGAGCACCGCCCTGTTAAGGCGATTGTTGCCGGTTCGAGTCCGGCCTCCGGAGCCATTCGACTCACTTCGTTCGCTCATGGCTGTAAGCCAGAACGGAGTTAGTCGAATGTCCTGAGTGAGTGAATCGAATCGAAGGACTAGCAATATGTTTTACTTGTATATTCTGCGCAATATTCATGATCGACTTTATATTGGACATACTGAAAATTTAGAACAACGATTAGCAGATCATAAGACTAATCATGGCGCAAAATTTATTAAAGATTATGGGAGCTTCAAACTAGCATATACAGAAAAGTTTCCAGCGCGCTCAGAAGCAATGGCTCGCGAGAAACAACTAAAGGGCTGGACTCGAGCTAAAAAAGAAGCTCTCATCGTTGGTAATTTGGAGTTGCTGAAGAAGCTATAACCTGTCCGCTGTCCGGCCTCCGGAGCCACGATTTTTACATCTGTTAATTTTGAGACCCCGAAGTGGACATAGAACCAAGACCTCCTTTGAGGTCTTTTTTGTTATAATTCCATGAAATGGCAGAACATTCAACCGAGCTAGGAGAAAGTACGACCACGGTTAAACTAGCCTTTTTCGACTTAGACGGAACATTGGTTGACGGCATGGAATATATTTATCAGCATTTGTGGGAATATTTTGGAGTTGAGAAAGAACAAACTTTAGAAGTGCTAAAAAAGTATCTCCAAAAAGAAATTAGTTATGGGGATTGGGTAAAAAATGATGTTCGTCTTCTTCAAGAAGCTGGTGCGACTAAAGCTGCAATCCTTGAAGCCATCAAAGGACTTTACTCAATGGAAGGAGCCGTAGAAACTATCAGAACACTCCAAAAACGGGGCTATAAAGTATTTGTCATTTCTGGTGGGATAGACTTGGTAATTGAAGCTGTGTTTGGTGAAGAAGCAGAAAGTTTGTTTGAGGAAGTTTTTATAAATCGCTATTTATTTGATAAAGAGGGTAATCTCACAGGTGCAGTACCAACGCCCTACGATATGGAACATAAAGCTACCTGTATTAAAGACACCGCCACTAAATACGGGGTTGAGGTAGATAAGTGTTTGTTCGTGGGGGATAACGAAAATGACATAGAAGCCGCACTGGTCGCAGGAACATCAATTGCATTTAATAGTAAGTCAGAAAATTTAGTCCAGGCGGCGACTCATCACGTTGAGTCTAGAAGGCTGCCCGACATATTGAGGTTTGTGAGCTAACTAAAATAGTTCTAACTTCCGCCACTATGGGGAGCCAAGGTTAGAACCAACACACCAGAGGCAAAATGCCTCTTTTGTTATTTTGGCCATCCATAGCAACCGAAGTTAGAACTTTTTGTTATGATTACCCCATGACCATAAAACACATTTGGTTCGATTTTAGTGAAACAATCGCCCGTATTAACACAGAGGAGCATGACAGGCTCAAATACGCAACTTATGCCGAAGTTACTGGGGAAGCAGTTGACGAGAAGCTAAAGAATGAGTTTGACGAGCAATACAAGCTACACAATCATAGTATTTCTGATATTTTCTATTCACTTGGTAAACCCGCTGGGTGGTGGTCTCAACGAATAGCAACAATTCCTCCAGAAAAACTGTTTGTGCTTGCTGAGAATGATATTCCTGAAGTATTACAGAAAATAAGACAGGTTGTCCTAATCTCTATATTTTCAAACATCAACCTAGGCAAGGTTTTACCTGCAGTTGGAATTGATTTGAAGTGGTTTACTCACATACTCAGCTCCGAGATGATCAAAAGGCCAAAACCTGCGCTTGATGGCTTTAATAAGATTGTAGAGCTGAGCCAGCTAAAACCAAGTGAAATTCTCTATGTTGGCGACAATGTCTTCAAAGATGTGATGCCTGCAAAGAAAGTTGGTTTGCAATCGGGCCTATTATGGAACGAGTCTGACGAAGCAGATTATAACTTTAGGTCATTTCGGGACATTCTTGAGTTTGTTGAAAAATAGTTCTAACTTCCAACACTACGGGGAGCCAAAGAAAATGCCGGGTCTTTAGATTCCGGCATTTTCTTTGGACTTCGCGTGAGCGAATCTCGAACCGGAGGTTCGGTCATCCAGCCCGCCCGCAGGCCGCCCCGGCGGACGAGGACGGGCGCAGATGTGCGTTGATCCAGTCCCCGGAGATATCCTCCGTCGCAAACCCTTAACGGGTTAGCTATGGAGGATTGCGTAGACCTTCGTGGCTTTATGCGAAGTAGACTGGAGTCACGATATTGACAAATTATAATAAATGTACTATTATCTCGATTATGCATAGTAAAGAAGAGCTGGCAAGTATGCCACTGTCATATTATGAGAATAATATCGAGTTTCCTTACGACCAAGGCTTAATTAATGATATTAAACTCCTGGCGATGGACCAAGTAGAGCTTGTTTTTGTTGACCCGTTCGAATTGCCTCAAATCAATCTAAAATAGTTCTAGCTTCCTCCACCACGGGGAGCCAAAGCAATTGTGCTAAGATAAGTTCACCCACGCACCTTTTGCAGGTGTTTACGTAATCCACCGAAGGCGAACTACTCTCACCCTAAAAAAGTGCGGGGCAAGCATTAACAAATTAATAGCTGGAAGTTGGTGACCCATCCTTCGTTAAAACTACGGAGGGCAGGAATTCCAACACTGTGCCGCAACGGTAAGGTCAATTGGCCAAGTCCGATACAGCTTTAAAAAATCTCCCGAGCAGGAGTAAAAAGCTTGACTTGTTAAGTATTTTCAAACCCTTGCTCGTGAGTGAGGGTATTTTAATTTGAGCGAAACTGTCAGTTTTGAAGCTACGAGTGTTTTAGAAATAGAAAATCAGGTCGATGTATCTGGTGACTATGGTAGTGAAACAGCCGACGGCCGTGAATCAGTCGACGATGACTGGGGTGGAGAATTGGTAGCCCTTGTAGGCGCAAATGAGGATGTGCTTGTTAGGTGTCCATGGATGGATAGCGCTGTAGTTACACTTAGCGTTGCGATGAACACCTATGCGTATCCACCACAAATGACCGCTGAAGACATACCTTTAGTAATATCGGTGGTACTGCAATTACTGGCAAATCGGGTGATTGAAAATGAAGATGAGGTCCAGGAAGACGAGCCAGAAGAAGGGGAACCTGCCGAAAAGGAAGAGACTGGTCAGAAAAGTAATACCGAAACTGAAACCCCGAAAGTACAGGAAAACTCAAAGACGGAAGCTACCGAGAGGCAATCGCAAAACGAAATTGACGAGACCAAACACATAGAACTATCCGCTAGTAGGGCAGAAAAGTCCTCTGGGTCTGCGAAAAGCAGTCCTGGCGCACCTGAAACATTGGCTGTCACGAGCAGTACATCTGGAAGTTCAGCGTTAGAATCCACAACTAATAAAACCGGTCAAGAGCTTAGGCCTGTGGCACCCTCAGCCGATGACCGATTAAATGAAACAAAGTTCGCCATTAAATCGGAAGTTGAGGCAAAACAGCCAATACCGACTTTCGAAATAACAGAGGCGGAGGTGGCGGCAAATCCTATTTTTGAAGCTAAACCAAAAC
>JBBTWK010000055.1:0-7362 GCA_038062805.1 Patescibacteria group bacterium | reverse complement strand
GTATCGTCAGGCGTATATATTGCCCGGGACTGAAAGAAAACGCTTGGTCGGCCAAATCAAATATCAGCTCAACGGTGTCCTTTGCAATCTCTTTGCGATCACGAAGTTTTGCCGAATATAGACCCGTCTGATTCATATGTTTACTCTTTTGGCCCTTGTTTTAAGGCTTCTATCTGCTCTTTGAGCTCGATCATCCGCAGCTCCCTGTCCACCATGGTTCGGTTCAGACGCTCGGTTTCATCGACCTTCTGCCGCAGCTGCTGTGTCCTGGAGTCTACCTGGGCCTGGAGGTTCTGTTGGGCATCCTGCAATTTATCGGTCATTGAGTTAAAGGCGCCGGCCAGCTCGCCTATCTCGTCATTTGATTTAAAGGCTGACCTTTGGGACATATCCCCGGCGGCAATAGCTCGCACCACTCTGGTTAGTCCGCCAAGAGGAGTGATAATTAACCGGCCAACAAGCAACAAGATAACAACGATGGCCAAGGCCGCCATAAGAACAACCAACAGGCTGATCTCGATCACAATCTTTGTGACCGGACCAAAGGCAAGGCTGGTGGGTATCTCGACCAGCAAGGCCCAGTCGTTGCCTTTGTAGGAAAGGTAGCCGAGTGAAGGAGCTGCAGAAATGAGAAAAGTGGGGCTGTGGCTAGTTTCTTTGATTATGCCAGATGATACCCGGCGACTAGAAATAGCTTGGCGGATGAGAGGCACATCCTCTTCGTCCTTGGTGAAAAGGTTCTGAGAGTTATCTTGGTTAGTCGAGATTAACACGCCTTCCTTGGTGTAGAGGTTGACGACACCCTCATGCTGGACATTGCGTAGGACTTCGGAGATAACCGGCCAGGAATAATTACCGATGACAGCGCCAGTGATGGGCTTACTCGGGCTACTATCATCCCGAACAGGAGCGGCAAAAAGAATGGTGGGTTTACCCGTGTCATCGGGGGTGACAAGGTCCGAGACATATACTTCGCCTTTAAGTACCGCCTGATAGGCGGCAAGGTTGTGTGGCTGTGTGGTAACATCACCCGTCTTAGGCAAGCCGGACCGCGAGGAGACTATGACATTACCGGCCCTATCCACAGCGAACAGGATATCCCATGGTCCGCTCAAAAAAGTCTGTTCTTTGAACCGGTTGATAGCTACTAACTTCGCATCCAGCCCGGCTCTGCCCGCCAAGAGTTCCTCCAACGAGGGTGTGGTAGCGATTACTTGGACGTCCTTGTAGCGCTCATAAAGCAGTCGGTTGACGGTGTCGATGGCTCGATGAGCGGTTTCGGTTTGGTTAGTGGTGATTGATTGCTGAAGCTGGGACTTAGTTACGGTAAGGTTGAAAATAATGACTCCACTGACGCCGAACGCGACTCCGGCGATGACGCCCAGGCTAATTTTAGCGCGCAGTTTTATAGTGGTGAGCCTTATTAGAGCTCTTTTCATCGTGACAGGGCCTCGATAAATCGCGGCTCGATTAGCTGGTCGGTATCAAACTGCCCAGAACTTGGCTGGCTACCCGTCGAGGTAAAATCAGCCAGTTGGCGCAGGTTGCCATAAAGTGAGTCCAGGCCGGCCGCGAAGCTAAAGACAATCCGATTGTCGCGCTCGTCCAGCATGGTAATGCCTTCCAGCTGTTTAGCTATATTTTCGGCGGTATCGTTAGAGATTTGGGCCATAATGGTGTTGCCTTCCCCCGGGCGATCTTTCCAAAACTGCAAACCACGAAAGTAGCCCCGGATAAGCCTGTCGACGCTGTCGGGATATTTTTCGATAAAGTCGGTAGGCATGGTCAGGATATCGGTGATCAGACCCGGTGCGTCTTTAGAGCTAAAAACGACACTGCCCGTCCGCTGGCTTAGAGCCTTGCCCATATAGGGTTCGTAAGTTACGGCAATCGGCACCTGGCCGTCAGCAAAGGCCTGGGCCGACTTTTCAGGATCAAGGTCGACCGGCGTGATATCAGCCAGCGTAAGGCCGTTCTGCTCCAGAGCGAAGCGCAGGAAGAACTCTTCCAGAGTGTTCTTTTCAAATGCTACCTTTTGACCTTTGAATTGGGCAACTGCCTTAATTTGCGGCACGGCGATAATCCCATCGGAGCCAAAGCTGTGATCTATGGCCAGAATAATCTTATGATTAAACTTATTCTGGGCTTCTTTTAAAGCGTCGAGGGTAAGGTTGGCTCTGCCTTCCAGCTTGCCGGCCAGGTAATCACGTTCCGTTTCGGCCAGAGAGTCATAGTATTTGAGCTCAACATCCAAGCCGGTGTCTTTGAAAAAGCCTTTATAATCTGCAATGTATAAGCCGAGATATCCAGGCCAAGAGGTTACACCAATCCGAATTTTGCCTTGGTAGAATTGCCCGGGTTTAGACTCAGTTGAGGGGTCGGTGGCCGCCTGGAAAATCCCCCAGCCGATGGCGGCCAGCAGCATCGCGGCGGTAACGCCCAGCAAAAGCCTTTTCGGCGTGAAACGGGTTTTGCGGTCGGTTTGGACGGGCAGCGGTGGCAAATTAGCATCATTTGGCAAAGGGCTCTGGCCTGCGGGTTCTGGAGTTTGGTCTGGTTGAAGCTGGGGTGGCACTGTTTTTCTCCTTGTAATATCAACTGACCTGGTAAGCCAGATAGCGCGAAATATAGTAGCTGGGAATAACTGCTAGCACTAGCAGGCTGGCGGCTATGACAAAAGTTAGTTCGATGGAATGGCCGGCAGTTTTTAGCAGTGTGCTTTGGGGTTGGCCCAAGAAAAGCATCCCCACTACGGTGTTATCGGCGTCTTTTATGGGAACGTATACTCCTAGATATGACTTGTTGGAAATACTTAAGGGGCCCTTGAAGCTACCGCCTTTTTGTAGAACATCGGCCCCCACTTGCTTATGTTCATCCTTGACCCCCACCCAGCGCGATTTGCCATCGGGCGCCACAAGCGTCGTGGCCGAGCGAATATTGCCGCTATAGATGGCGCTATCAAGGCCGGTGGCTTGTTTAATGCCGTCTACAAAGGCATTGTCGGCAACCAGGCTGACCACGGCGGCACCGATGATTTGCTGGGAGTCATCACGGATGGGGCTAGCCGAGGTGATATAAACAAGCGGGGCCAGTACGCTTTCTTTGGACGTGACACTAGAAACGGCGGTGCCGACCAAAGCCCGGCGGATTAAAGAGTCCCCCGAGAGCGAATCGCCCCACCTTGAAGGGTCTTCGCCCCTTAGCAGCACCTGGGCCGAGTCGGTGATGATTACCAGGGAAGATTGTTTCTTAGACTGCAAAAAACCGGTGGTCAGCGCCGCCAGCCGGGCGTGATCCCGGGCAGTTACGGCACTGGCGATAGCCGGATTTTGGGCGATTATTTCGGCACTGGCCTTTGTTTCGGCTTTCTTGGCATCCAGCGCGTAGTTTAGGGTGCTGGCGGCAGTTTCTAAATTGCCAAGTGCCTCGCGCTGAAGGTTGCCCATCAAAAGGAAGGTAAAGCTGACCGTGGTGATTATAAAGACAGCCATCGTAATAGTGGTGAAAATCATGAAAAGCTGGCTTTGGATACGCTTAGTAAGATATTGCCAGACCCAGAGGCCCATAATCATTACGCCAATAAGTAACAGTAAGTGTTCGCTTAGCCATAACCAGCTGAAGGGGGCAACCTGGCTGTAAATTAGGGGGTTGTCGCTGTCTCTTAGCAGCGTGGCCAAACCGGCTAGTTCATAAACGCCCAGGAGAAGAAAAGCTAGAGCGATAGGCTTAAGATGCCTTTCCAAACCGGTGGTCGCCCGCCGAAAGTAAAGTAAGCTAACAATTAGTGCGCCGGCTGGCAACGAAGCCTTGAAGGTCCCGACCCCTGGCAAAAAAGCCGGAAAAAAACTAGGCAGGACTTTGATCTTCTTTTTTTTAGGCGAATGGGTCCTATGCGGATGGGGCTTTTTGGGCTCTGGCTCCTTGCTTACGTCCGGTTTGGGTGGAGCCGGGGGTTCTGGCGCCGCCAGACCCGTGACCTTTGGGGCCTTCTGCAAAGGGTCAATCAACAGGCCCAGGCTGATGCTAAAGTAGCCCACCAGCCGAAGGATAATCGACAGCGGATCGGCGACAGCGCCAAACAAAGAGTCACCAAAAGAAGCCTGTTCGATTAGCGTGGCGTGGACCAAGAAAGAGACGGAAAGTAGAAAAAAGCCGGCCCACTTGAAAAGTTCTTTGGGCTCATGCTTGTTGGTCCAAGCATCAAAGTAGAGCCAAAACACGGCAAAACAGACTAGGGCGGCAAAAAAACTTATAACGAAATGAAGATTCTGCCCAAAGAATTGTTGCGATAACATGAACGCCCGCCCCCAATTTCTACTTAATCACCTGCCCCTACGGACTAGCAATCTGCTCTAATAATTGCTCCTTTGATAATACCCCAACCATAACCTTCTTAACAGCCCCTTTGCGATCGATAAAGTAGTGTGTCGGCAAGCTATAAAGGGCTAGTTTGTCGACGAGGACCCCGTCGGCGTCGACAAAGGCATTGAGGACGAAGCCAGCGGTTTTGAGATAAACCGCTACTGCTTGCGGGCTCTGCTGGATGGCAACCGGCACGACGTTGATGTCGGGGTTAGCCTGCAGCTGTGCTATAGCCGCCAGCTGTTCTTGGCTGGGCGGCGACCAAGTGGCCATAAGACTAAGGACGGTGGGCTTGCCAAGCAGTCCGATCGAGTTAAGCTGGCCGCCAGTAGCGCCGGGCAGTGTGAACTGGGGCAAAATCGTGTGAACTAGCTTGGAGCCGGCCGGAATTTGGATGGCCCCGCCCTGGGGCGTAGGCGCCTCGACCAAGCTGGGCCATAGCAAGGGCAGGTTGAAGTTACGCGAACCGATTTTGAAGCCAAATGATTTTTTCAAATGCAGGGAGGAAGTGAGGGGCTGGGGGCGATCTAGAGTAAAGCGCTTGGTAGCTAGTGTTCGGTAGCCCTTGGCTTCGGCCTTCAGGTAATAGGTACCGGCCGGAAGAAGATATCGAAAACTACCGTCAGACTTGGTCTTTTGGGGGTTATTTTGTGAAAAAGGCGCACCGTCCCAAACAACCCAAGAATTGGTTTCCGGCGCCAGGTAATAAACGCTCAGCCAAGCATCGCTGACGGGTGCATCCCGGCCGCTACTGCTTTTGGCCAGCAGCTGCGGTGGTGCTACGACGCTAACCTTGGCTAAGTCACGCCGTGTTTTATTACCAGCACCGTCAAGCGCGTCAGCAACCAGCGTGTAGTCGCCAGGTTGACTAAAGCCCAGAACGCCGCTCCAAAGGCTGCTGTCAGCCGATTTGGTCAATGTAAAAATGCTGGCGCTGGTTGGGTTATGCTCGCTTTTGGCAAGCAGGTTTATGCTAGTCGGCCCGCCGGCAGCGCTAAGGGTAATTCTTTGGTCGATGCCAACAAGCGCCGTAATGGTTGCCGCGCTGTCCGGGGTAAGCACCTGCGGCCCAACCGACAGCAGACTGCCGCCGACAACTGGCGGCAGGCGGTCAATTACCAGCACTGCGGCCGCTGTTTTGCCAATGTTGGCCGAGGTATCAATCGCCCGGGCGATCACCGGGTAATTGCCGTCATCTAAATTCTGCGGCGTGAATGAGAATGTAGCTGTTTTGCCACCCACGCCAGTGGTTTTATCAACCGGCAGCCAGTTTTGGCCACCGTCAGTAGAATATTCGATTCCAGCCAGGGCTTCGTTGTCGGTGGCCGCCCCGGTAATTGTCGGCACGATTTTAAAAGGTTTATCAAAGGTCGTACTGAGGCTAATAATTGGCGGTATTTTTTCGGTTGAGATAGTTTTTAGAGGGACCGCAGTTTTGACTGGTACATTAGTATCTAAAGGAGCCTGTGGGCCTGGAGGAGTCAATGGAACTGTGGGTGGAAGAGTCGGTGGTACTACGGTTGAAGTAGTAGACGTCAAAAACGTATTATCCGAAAAACTAGCGGAGTTACTGGCTCCGTCAACGCTGACTACCTGGTAATGGTAGCCGGTGTTGGCTGAAAGCCCGGAAATAGTTACACTATGGCTTGTCACCAAATTAGAATCAGTATTTGTAGAGCTGCCATATTGGCTAGTTGTACCATAGTTAACTCTCGATGTTGCCGGTTCATTGGTATTCCAGGTGATCGTTACGCTAGTAGTGGTAATACTGCTGGCGGTTACATTAGAGATAGTGGGCGGTGTAGTATCAGCCGGACTATTAATTGCAGTACCAAGACTACCGCTACAATTAATTGGGTCGGAACCGCCTGGATCATCAGTAGTCTTTACGATCCAGTTAGCTGAAGCAGCGGCAGAGCTACCGGAAGTAGCGTTAATTGTAATCGTTAACGAGCTACTTGGCCCAAGACTGCCGACATTAAATAACACACTCTCGTCTTGAGAAATTGTGCCCCAACCAGTAGCTGAACCTTCATTAAGAATGAAATTTTCCGAGGGTCTGGATATCTGAATCCAGACGGCAGATTTAGAAGGATCATTATTTGTGACCGTAAAAGTGGAGTTCCCTGTAGTGCTTGTCGCTATTGCGGTTGGAGAGACTGATGCGCTACAGGAGGAGATAGCAGCCTGAGCAGAAGTTATAAAAAAATAGGAACAGAGAATTAAAAAAATTGTGACAAGTGCCCACTTAGCCTTACCAAACATAAGTCTATTGTAGATACTTAGTACGTAAAAATGAAGCCATTAATCTTTGAACACGCTGTATGGTTAATTTTAATGAGTATGACTTAACTATTTTGTATAATTAGCTCTGTAAACCAAATGAGCGAAAAAGCTAAATCACCTGACCGGTATTTAAAAATGCCTCCTTTATACAAAATATTTTTAGTTGTATTGGTGGTGCTATTAGTAGGTTCTAATACTTTTTGGTTTACATATAAAAAAGGCGTGGCCGACCCAAGTTCCGTTTTGGCAAAACAATACCCCTATCTTTCAAAAAGAATTTTTATAGAAGACCAAAACGATTTTCTTATAAATTTCATACCCTTACGTAATGCTATGCGCGAATATGTAAACGAGCAGGATGGTAATGTCGGTGCTTATTTCGAGTACCTCCCTTCCGGAACTTCCATTGGTGTCAATGACTCGATGGAAGTTAAGATTGCCAGTCTTGTAAAGGTTCCGGTAGTGATGGCTATCATGAAGGATGTTGAGAAGGGGAAATTATCACTAGATCAGAAAGTAACAATAAAAAAAGAAGATCTGAACCGTAGCTTCGGGGATTTGTGGAAGAAAGGTGCAGGAGCAACTATATCGATCCAAGAGGCTATCGACTTGGCGCTCATAAAATCTGATAATACAGCTTCTAACATACTTGCTCGTACAATTTCTGATACTCGTGACAGCGTATTAGATGCTCTTGACATTCCAAATCACGGG
>JBBTWK010000054.1:0-2448 GCA_038062805.1 Patescibacteria group bacterium | reverse complement strand
CAGGTTAGGGTCAAGTTGCGTTCGTTTTGGAGTACCGATTTATCGGATGCCGATGGGGTGTTTGTATTTTTAATTACCCATCACATGGAGCGGTTGGCTAAGGCGCTGGACGAACGTCAAGGCAACAAACCATTACGGGTTGTCAGCCACGCTTTTAAAATCCCCGGCCAAACACCTACCAAAAAACTCGGCGCACTACTGCTTTACATCTATAAGTAAGTCATTTAACATAAGCGTGTATGGGCAAGTATAGCCAAAATGGATCAGTCACGTCGCTTGTGGTGATATCGCTATTGTCGCTGGCTCTTTTGGCAGCGGCCGTTTTTGGCGGCTGGGCGTTTATGAGTCGTCAGGACTATAAAGCTAACTCTGATAAAAAAGCCGCCGTCGCAGCTGAGTCTGCCAGGATAGAAGAGTCAGTGAGTCAGCAGGCCCGGTTTGACGAAGAGAGCAAAGTCCCATATAAAAAATTCACCGGTTCAACAACTTACGGCTCGGTTAGTTTTGATTATCCCAAAACTTGGAGCGGCTACGTTGACGAATCGGTCAGCAGTCAGCCGATTAACGGTTATTTCCATCCGGCCATTGTGCCCGGCCTGCAAAGTAAAGCGGCTTATGCGCTGCGGGTGGAACTGGTCGACACTGACTACAGCTCAGTGCTTGGCCAACATGACTCTGAGATCAAAGATGGCAGTGCCAAAGTCAGTGCCTATATCCCACCCAAAATGGTTGCTGTCACCAATGTCCAGCCTGGCATACGACTCGATGGCGTCTTAGATTCGAGTACTAGCGGCTCGATGATCATCATCAAAGTCCGGGATAAGACGCTGCAGGTTTATACCCAGTCCAACGATTTCCTAAACGATTTTAATAACACCATCCTAACGTCTCTGACTTTCGCTCCATAGGCGTAAAATACAATATCGCTCAGTTCTGGGGGTGTTATAATTGGGGTTATTAGTTCAACTTTGAGAGTATGAGAAAAAATAAAGCCGATAGGGACGCGGCTCAAATGCCGCAAATGTACGCACTGCTGGCCGCTCTCAGCGACGACCTTAGTTTGCCCTTGCTGCAAATTAAAAGCAGCGTCGAGGCCCTGCAGCAAGTTAGTTTTGCTCGGGCCGCCAGCCGGGCGCAGTCCGAAAAAATTTCCTTAAGTGCCGACAACGGCCTGCAGTTAATCGAAGCTTACCGACTGGTACTAAGAAGTAGCCAGATCACCGATATCGACTTTGAGCCGGTGGCTATTGGCGCTGTCCTGCAAGAAGTCGCCCACTCACTTAGCCCTTATGCCAAAAAATATGACACCGAGCTGATGGTCGATGTCCAACACCGTTTAACGCCAGTGCTAGCCCACCAACCTAGTCTAAGTGCTGCCTTGCAAGTGCTCAGTGCCAGCATGATTCGCGCCCAGGCCGCTCAGGTACAGCAAAAACGCTACAAATTATTATTGGGAGCCCATCGTAGCGCCGACAGCGTTATATCGGCCGGTGTTTTCAGTAGCGTTCACGGCCTCAGCGATAAAACTCTGCGTAGTGCCCGCAGCTTAGTCGGCAAAGCCCGCCAGCCGATACCAAATATCCCAGCCGGTGCTGCCAGCGGCGTACTGATTGCCGATATGTTATGTACGGCTATGTGGCAGCCTCTGCGAGCTGCCGCCCACGGTGGCATGCAGGGCCTGGCTACTGCCGTGCCCATTAGTAAACAACTCCAATTCGTCTAAAAATGCCTCACAATAAAGATCAAAGATCAAAGATCAAAGAGCAAAAAAGAATGTTCTTTGTTCTCTGCTCATTGTTCACTAAGCAATCGGAGATTGCTTAGTGGCGCGAATTTTATTTATCGAACCCGACCGTTTGCTGGGGGCCAATGCCAAGAAGATTTTGAAGCGGGCAGGGCATAGTGTGGATTGGCACGTTGATCCACAAGCGGCTATGGATAGCGCCGACGGTGCGCACCCGGACATCATCATTCTCGATTTGCTCCTAGCCGGCCGGTCCGGAGTCGAATTTTTATACGAATTTCGTAGCTACCCGGAATGGGCCAAGCTGCCGGTGATACTTTATAGCAATGTTCCCTCAGAAGACTTCAACGCCGCCGGCATTGGCTTCAAACACTTGGATATCGCCGCTTATTTCTACAAACCGGCGACGCCAATCGGTGAATTAGCCAAATCGGTCGACCAAATCTTACAACCCAGCCGCACATGAACCGATACATAACTAAGGGCATAGTCTTGAGCCGTACAGACTACGGCGAAGCCGATCGCATCCTGAGCTTTTTAACTATTGACCATGGCAAAGTCCGGGCCATCGCCAAGGGCGTTCGTAAAAGTAAAAGTAAACTGGCCGGCGGCATCGAGCTTTTTAGCGTCAGCGACCTGACGCTAATTATCGGCCGCGGCGAGCTCAACACACTAATATCGACGCGACTGGTACGACACTATGG
>JBBTWK010000053.1:8245-11231 GCA_038062805.1 Patescibacteria group bacterium | reverse complement strand
CGGGCTTTAGTTTTTTGATAAGTTCCAGGCTCATAGCCGCAAAGCCATAAACCCCGCCGGTTGGCACCCCCTCTTTAGTGCTAAGATTGGGCATAGCGTAATATCCACGATAAAATACCGACTTACCATCAATTATCGCTAATTTTTTTCTCCCCTCGCTCATAATCATATTTTAGTCCCGGCCATCAGATAAAGCGAGTCTGGATATATAGCTTCGAGGAAGGTAACTTAAAAATCCTTACCAAGCATTTCTTCGCCGAAACGCGGCAGGCGATGGGTGCCCGTTTGAACCCACCAATTTTCCATCGGCATATTAGCCAATGTGACTGGTGCCACTGGGAATATTTGAGGTTGATCTTCTTTAACGGTGATCACTTCAACCAGCTTCTCGACTACCTTTCGAAGTGCCACCCTGGGCATTTTGAATCTCGACCTCATAGATGCGTCTAGCTCAATGGCTGCCGATTCTATTTGGTGTCTTATTTGCTTTGGTGTGTAGCCATAATGATCCGCTAATTGCTGTATTGTCCAAGCAGGTTCATTATCGTAATGCGTGCCAAGCAGCCTTTGTAATACGAAGGAGCTCCTTGTGCTCATGTCATTATTGATTAGGCTAGTTAGGGTTCGTAAAATTTGAGGGTCAAGCTTCGCCTTTTCTACGATATGTTCAAGGCTACTCTCATCAGGTAGTTTCGGCTCTAGTGGATCGAGAGGTTCGTCAGGAATATTTTCAGGCACCTTAACCGTAACTAGTTCATCCTCTAGGCCCGAAGCTAGTGCTACATCCATAAGTTTATCGTACGCACCTGTTATAAGGTTATAGGCTTCCTGTTCGCTAATATTGTAGTGTTTGGCAAGTGATGTCAGCTGCCATGGTCGGCCGGAATCAAAGCCGTTGTATGCAGTTAGCATAAAACTTTCCTGAATACTAAGATCCTCGATAAGTTCTTTGAAGTGCCGAGGTTTTCTAAGCTTTACTTCTGCAGTTCTTTCTATTTTGCGAATTTCTACTTTAGTCAATCCGGTTAAATCAGCTATGGCTCCCAGTGTCATTGGATAATGACCATTTAGTCCATAGCGCATTTGTATTATCTGCTCTTCCTGTTCCCAAAGTTCTGAAAGTAGTTCGGTTACATCGTGCACTAGGATAGATTTCTCTACCGTCTCATCCACCGTTTCTTCGTTTGGGTCTATATATGTTGTTTCTAGGGTTGCGTCACCCGGCAAGCCAGCCCTTCGATCTAGGGAGGCGTAAATAGAAGCCACTACACTTGGTAAATTTTGATCGGAATCTATTTGTCGCTCTGTAAGATTTGTGGCCTTACTAATCTCGGCTGAGGTTGGTTGGCGACCCAATTCTTGGGTAAGATGCTTAGACGCTCGATTGACTGTATTAAGTCGTTCAACCACATGGACTGGCAGGCGGATAGCACGTGTTTTGTCAGCTATGGCGCGAACCATGGCTTGTCGTATCCACCAAGTAGCATAAGTGCTGAATTTGTTTTCAAGACGATGATCAAACTTTTCAGCAGCTCGATCTAGACCTACAGCACCGTAGCTAATTAGATCCATAAATTCTAAACCTAAACCTCTATGGCCTTTTGCTATGGAAACCACAAGGCGTAAATTGGCCTCAATCATGTGCTGCTTGGCAACTTGGTCTCCCCGTTCGATTCGCTTAGCAAGTGCGACCTCTTGGTCGGCTGACAGAAGTGGAATCTTACCAATTTCTTTTAAGAAAAGACTCAGGGAGCTGAGTTCAGATGTTTCCTTGTCATTTTTTACAAGTACAGTGTCCCAGTCTGTGTCGACAGACGGCGATCCTGCTTCGTCCGCCCCCCGGCTAATAATATGTAGACCAGCCTCTGACAATTGATCGACAAGCTCCGGAGAGATTTCATCGTCAAGTTCTAAATCCAGCTCGTGAAGAGGTGAACTTCGTGGGTCTTGTTTGTCTTCACGGCCATAGGAACTGTCTCTCTCGGCACTAATCATCAAACCAGTATACCCCTAAGAGGTTAAAACAACGATTGCTTATGCTAAGTTAAGGGCTTTTTCGGCGGCGGCTTGGAATTCTTCCAGGTTGCCGTTGTTTTCTAAAAAGATATCGGCTTTGACTTTGACCCCAGCTACATTCAAAGTGGCCTCGTCGCCAGAGTGATTCATTTCGGCCTGTTCTTCGGCTAGGAATTCTTCAAATGTTTTTTGATCCTCCGCACTCCTCTGCCGAGAATGAATGCGATCATAGCGAATTTTGGGTTCGGCATCGACCCAAACGACAGTACCGCCTAGCTCATGAACCCGATCGGCTTCACCGGGGTTACGCAAGCTGGCGATAGCCAACCCTTTGTATTTGCCAGGTGACTTTTCAAAAATTTCCAGAGCCTTGTCAATTAGCACACCTAAACCACGTTCGCGGCGCCACTGCGCACTTAGATTACGCATATTTTCACGCTCGATCGGCAAATCCTGCTTTCTTAAGCCTTCTCGGAGTATGTCGGTAACAGATACATACAAGTAGCCGTGACGCTCGGCCAACATTTGGCCTAAGCTGTCCTTCCCCGACCCATTTGTGCCCGCGACACCAATAATTTTCATTTTACTGGAGGTATTCGTGGAGTTTGCGGGTATCTTTATTTTTGCGCAGTTTAGCTAAAGCTTTGGCCTCAATTTGCCGGATGCGCTCGCGGGTGACTGAAAATTCCTGGCCGACTTCTTCTAGCGTGTGGCTTTTGCCATCATCGAGGCCAAAGCGCAGGCGCAGGATTTTTTGTTCGCGCTCGGTCAAAGTACTTAAAATTTGTTTGACTTGCTCTTTTAGCAGCTGTTCGGAAGCTGATTCGGTCGGTGTTTTGGTGTCTTCGTCCTCAATAAAATCGCCTAGCACACTGTCTTCTTCATCATCGCGAACACTGGCATCCAGACTGGAAATGTCCTGCTTAATTTTCATGATGTGTTCGACTTTATCAACATCGATTTCCAAGGC
>JBBTWK010000053.1:3669-8235 GCA_038062805.1 Patescibacteria group bacterium | reverse complement strand
CTCGATCATGTGCACCGGAATACGAATGGTGCGGGCCTGGTCGGCAATGGCGCGAGTAATAGCTTGGCGAATCCACCAAGTGGCGTAAGTCGAGAACTTAAAGCCGCGCTCCGGGTCGAATTTTTCAACTGCCCGCAGCAGGCCGGTGTTGCCTTCTTGGATTAGATCCAAAAGGTCTAATCCCCGTCCAACGTAGCGCTTGGCAATCGAAACCACCAGGCGCATGTTGGCTTCGGCCATGGCGTCTTTGGCCCGCTTGTCGCCGGTAACAACTTTTTTAGCCAGTGTCAGCTCTTCCTCGGCAGTTAGCAGCGGGATCTTACCAATTTCGCGCAGGTAAAGTCGTACAGAGTCATCGGAAATATCGTCTAAATAAGAGGTGCTGGGTACTATCTCCGGTTCTTCCTCTTCAGTAACCCACGCATCGTTTATATCTTTAGGATCAGGCTCGGCCGCCGCGATTAGCTCAACATCATTTTCGGCCAACTCGGCATAGACGTGGTCCAGCGTATCGATGTTAGCCGGGGTATCCGGGATCAGGGCAAAGACCTCGCGAGCATCGAGCTTGCCGGCTTTTTTGCCACGCGTAACTAGTTCTTCGATTTCCTTCTCGAAAGACCTACTGCGTGGTGCGCGTTTATTTTTAGGCTCGGGGGCAGCTTTTTTTGGCATATGATTAGTCCTGCTCCAATTTGATTAAAGTATTTAGCTGATTTGCTTTTTGCATCAATTTTTGTAGCTGAACCTCATCAGTTGTGTCCTGCATTTGCTCTGCTAACTTAGTTTTTTGAGTTTTGACATAACGCTCTAATAAGCGGTGCTTGAGACGAGCCGCCTGCTCCTTTAGGTCTTGCTGGGGCAGATCTTGATAAAGCTCCTCAAACTGTAACGCTATAATTTTAACATAATCGGAGGCTCCCTGCAATTGTTGAGCAGTTTGCGGTTCGCCCTTGAAATCGGGATTTTTCTGTAAAAACTCCAGAAGGGTTTTTTGCGAACTACCGCTGAAATACTGCTGCTTCATGCCTTTGAGCAACGTCCGGATTTTAGGCTGCATTAGTGTCATAGCCAAAAAGTGGTCTTGGAGTTTACGGCGTTCGATTTCTTGCTTATCCGCTTCTGTGACCGTAATGGCTGGTTTTTTTCGGGGAGAAGCCGTAGTCGCCGTTCCGCCAGCCACTAATTTTGATCGCACTGCTTCCAAGCTGGTGTCAGCGGCTTTGGCCACCATTTTGAGGTAATGTTCTTGCTCGACTGAATCTGTCAGTTGTCTGATGGTGGCTAGTAGCGCATCGGTAAAAGCCCGTTTGCCCTGCGCCGAAGATAGATCTAGGACATATTTATAATGTTCGATCAGCCAATCAGGGGCATATTTTGCGTGGTCAATGGCCTTTTGCCATTCCTTGGGGGTTTTTTGGATTAATTCGTCTGGATCTTTGGCGTCAATATTAACGATGCTAAGATTAACACCAACTTTTTGGGCCAGCGGGATCGCTCGCTGGGTAGCCGTGATTCCGGCCTGGTCGGCGTCGAAACAGAGGCGGACATCACCCGTAAAACGCTTCAGCTCACTAAGGTGTTGCTGCGTTATTGCAGTACCGGCGCTGGCAACAACGTTGGTAATCCCCGCCTGGTGACTGGCGATCACATCCATATTGCCTTCCACTACCACTACGTAGCCGGTTTTTCTAATCGCCTCTTTAGCGAGGTGCAGCCCAAAAACGTGGTGGCTTTTATCATAAGCCACTGTCTGCGGAGTGTTTATGTATTTAGGTGCATCTTTATCCTCAATGAGGAGTCGCGCGGTAAAGCCGATAACCGATCCGCGGGCGTCGTGCAAAGGGATCATAATCCGGCCGCGGAACATATCACTGGGGCGATGGATGCGCTCCGTACTGACGCCGGCTAATTTAGTCTCATCTGTTGTGAAGCCGTGCTTAGTCAAAAAATCGGTCAGCGCGAAGCCGGTGTTGGGCGCGTAGCCGAGCTGCCAAGTCAGTAAGGTTTGCTTACTAAAATGGCGCTGTTTTATTAAATATTCCAGGGGCGGCTTATTGACGCTCAGCTGTTTTTGATAAAACTTGGCTGCCAGTTCCAAAGCTTCAATCGCCCGGCCCTTTTGGCGGCTACGGCCCCGATTCTGACTATTGCTAAATTGTTCCAGGTCGACGCCGGCTTTGCGCGCCAAATGCTCCAGCGTGCCGCGAAAATCCAGCCCTTCCATTTCCATCACAAAACTAAACATGTCGCCGCCGCGGCCGCTTGAAAAGTCATGCCATATCTGTTTTTCCGGGCTAACAATAAAGCTTGGCGTCCTTTCGTTGGTCCAGGGGCTCAGGCCTTTGAAATTTCGTCCGGAACGTTTCAATTGAACGTATTCGGCAACTACGTCCTCGATATTTAACCTTGTTTTTACCTCCGCCACTGCATCCATAACTTCAGTATACCTTCCCTTCCCTGCTAAAATAGTGCTTATGCCTCCACAGAACACACAGCCCACTCCCCCTGCTTCCCCAGTGGAATCTGGGCAGAATTCCACTGGGCCAGTGGGACAGTTTGATTTTATGATGAAGGAACAGCCCAAACCTCCCGGGCGCTTTAGTTCACTTCTGTCGGGCATACCAAAGCCAGCTAAAATAATCTTGGGCGCCGTTGTAGGTTTGTTCCTGCTAGTAATGCTATATTCGCTATTTTTTGGCGGTAAAACCACTAATGTCGATCAATTGACCGCCGTAGCGGCGCGGGCCCAAGAAATTGCCCGGGTTTCCGCGCTGGCCCAAACCGAATCGCAAAATGCCGATACCCAAGGGCTAGCAGCCACCACTGTCGAAGTCTTGGCCAGCCAGGAACAACAACTGACGTCTTACCTGAAGACTAGTGGGGTAAAAGTAGACGCCAAAATATTGGTCTCGAAGCTAGATAAAAACACGGACGCTGCCCTAACCGCTGCTTTGCAAAATAATAATTATGACCAGGCTTATTTTGATTACCTGAAAACAAACCTAACCGCTTACCGAAATGACTTGAATCTAGTCTATAAAGGCGCGGGCAAAAAGGCCCAGGACATTGTAAGCACTGCTTATTCCAGTGTCCAGATCCTACTATCAGCCCCCCAACTCAAGTAGAGTTCTACCTGTATCGGCATTACACTTCTATCATAACAATGAACCGATCGGTTCATTTTCATGATATTTAAATCGGTTGAGCAACTAGATTGTAGCTATGTAATATCAGGTCTTTAACTTCTTGGTCGTTTAATTGGCCAGAAAGTATGATGGTGTTCCAGTGCTTTTTATTCAAATGATATCCAGGCAAAACTGATTCATACTTTCGGCGCAAGGTTTCGGCCAATAGCGGGTCGCACTTCAAACTTAGCCGTACCGGCACTTTTTTCTCAGCGATCAAAGCAAACATTTTGTCTTTGACTTTATAGACAGCTACATCCTCTCCGAACGGGTAATCCAACACCGCCCTCGGCATACTCAATATGTATTTTTCTACCTGTTTATGCGTCATAGCTACATCTTTTCTGGAACAGGGATGTTTAGCAGTTCTAAGCCGTTTTTCAAAACATTTGCATAGGACCCAACTAGCTGCAAACGCAAGGCTTCGCGCGGATCGCCAATTACTCGATTGGTTTCGTAAAAACGGTTAAAATTCTGGGCCAGCTCATATATATAGGTGCAGATATGATGTGGCATCAGTTCATTAACAGCATTTTCCACTATTTCGGGATATTCACTGATTTTGCGTGCCAGTGATCGTTCATCAGGTTCAAATTCTTCGACTTTTGACTTTTGACTTTTGACTTTTGACTTTTTCAATATGCTCTTCGCCCTGACCAAAGCATATTGAAGATACGGCCCGCTGTTCCCTTGCAGACTGACCGATTCGGCCGGATCAAAAATAATATCGGCGCCAATGCGGTGTTTCAAAAAGGCATATTTCACCGCACCAAGGGCCGTATTGGCATTTTCTTGCTTGTTAATTCGTACGTTGGCTGCCGCAGCGGCTTCCAGCACATCGTCAGCTTTAATAATATTGCCGCTACGGCTGCTCATTTTGGCACCGCCGGCCAGTTTTACCAAACCGTGCGTAATATGGGTGGTTTTTTGAACGAGTTCTGGCGCAAACTGCTCCACTGCCCTTAAAACCACCTGCATATATTCATAAATTTCGTTGCCGGTTATCACCACTGACTTATCAAAATGGTAATCTTCCCACTTTTTAAGGATCAGCCCGACATCTTTGGTCTCATAAGTTGGCAGGCCTTGGCTATTAATAAAAACCCGGGTGTGCAGATTGTGGACCTCGCCTTTATAAACGATGGCTCCGTCGGAACGGGTAAAGACTTTGCCGATGTTTTCTTGGACGGCCTTCATGCCGGGGCTAACCGTCTCGCTTTCCGGATAATATTTCTCGAAATGGCTACCGATCCGGGCATAAAACTCATCGAAGTACTCGTAACTCCACTGCCGGCAGGTCCAATAAACTTTTGCAAAGTTACTTTCATGGTCTTTTACTGCATGCAAATGGTATACCTTTTTGCTGAAAATAATGATCTGT
>JBBTWK010000053.1:0-3659 GCA_038062805.1 Patescibacteria group bacterium | reverse complement strand
GATCTGTGTCTTATTCTCTTCATTCTCCTCGTAAGCTGTTGTACCTTTAATGTACTGTTCAGCCAGCCAAGCTGTCTTTTCGTCCAGTTTTTTTGCAGATATTTTGAGTAGCTCATCGTATGCTTGTATTTCATTCATTGAACTATTGGTTAAAGTGTCGAAAATTGCCCACATCGTTTTTCCAACATGCAGTCCCACATCACCGCCAAAATTAACTCGGTGGACGTTCGCGCCTGCCACCTCTAACAACTTGGCAATAGCGTCACCCACCACGCTGGTGTAAAAGTGCCCGACGTGCAAAACCTTAAACGGATTTGGGTCGGAATATTCGACCACCACTTCCTGCCCAGCTAGTTTTTGGGCCGGTTTAGCGTCTAAAAGGCCCGCCAAGGCTTGGTCGCTCAGCCAAAAATTGATAAACCCCGGGCCGGCAACTTCGGTTTTGGCTAACATTGGGCCTTGCAATTTCGCAACAAGCTGGTCGGCAATTTCGCGCGGCTTCTTGTCCAGTTCGGCGGCCAATTGCATTGCCACATTTGTGCTGTAATCGCCAAACTGTTCTTCGGGCCTGGTCAACACAGGCTCAATATCAACGCCAAAAGCATCTTTGACGGCGTTTTTAATAATCTCCCGCAACTCGGTCATAGAAATATCATACCAGCTACAAGAACTTAGCATTTTAGCAAAGACCGCTTAAAACCACTTGAAGCTAAGATGAGTGCGGTATAATAATTAGTATGAAAAAGGTGCTACTTACTCTCATAGCTCCCCTATTTGGCCTGCTATTTATGCCTGGATTTGCGGCAGCACAGGGACAATATGTTAGTGGGACAACTGGGGTGGACGTTAGCTGGCCAAATTGTAGTGCGTCAATCCCCAGTGTTAGTTTTGGGATTGTAGGTGTAACTGGCGGTACAGTTTATAGTAATAACTCCTGTATAGCTATCGAGGCTAACCATTTTAAAAACCTTAGTTTTTACGCAAACACCGGCTGGAATAATAAATCCGAGTATATAAATGCAAATTCACCAAAGGTTTGTGCCGGCGATGATAATAATTGTTTAGCCTATAACTACGGCTACAACGCTGGTTTACGGGCAGTGCAATATGCTCTATTCCAGACGCTAAATATAAATAGTATGTGGTGGCTTGATGTAGAAACGGAGAATACATGGAATCCAGACACAGCTCAAAATCGCAGTAGTTTACAGGGTGAATATGACGCGCTATCCGCTAACGGCATAATAGCAATCGGAGCTTACAGTACTACGGCACAGTGGAATAGCATCACGGGTAATTGGATTAATAACTGGCCATCTTGGGGCGCAACGACATGGAAGACCGCAAAACAAGCCGCTAAGTATTGTACCGGGCACGAATTTACGGGCGGAAAATCTTACTTGATGCAATATCAAGGTAGAAACTTAGACCAAGATTACGCTTGCTAATCCGTTGGGAATTTTATGAAACTAATGATTATTTGGGGCAGTTCGCGCTCGGGGCGCAAGGGGGGTGTGGTTGCCGATTGGGTTAAGAGCGAGGTGGCTAAAGATGGACGGTTCGAGCTCGATTTTGTCGACCTTGCCGAGCTTAAATTACCGTTTTTTGACGAACCGACCAGCCCTTTTGGCATGCAGAGCCTGGATGATTACACGCACCCTGAAGGCAAAGTTTGGGCTCAGCGGGTGCAAGCAGCCGACAGCGTTATTATTATCACGCCCGAATACAACCACGCGCCACCGGGCGTGCTCAAAAATGCCCTCGACTGGGTTGGACCACCGTGGAAAGACAAGCCAGTAGGTTTAGTCAGTTACGGCGGGATTTCCGGCGGCACGCGGGCAGTTGAACAACTACGCTCAATAACTATTGAACTAGGGCTGATAAATGTCGCTAACGCCATTCACTTCCCTTCCTTTGCCAAAGCCTTTGAGTCTGGCGAACAACCAAGTGAGTCGACAAACGAAAATCTCAAAAAAATGCTCAACGAAATCCTTCGCCTCAACCAAGTTTTTTCAGGAAAATAATGTCAACTAGAGCAACGTGCCGCACTGGTGGCATATTGCTCTAATATTTGACGAGCCAGTTAGGGCTTTTAGTTAGGTTTTCGAGCCGGTACTGTAAATCATTGAGCATTTGGGCCCGGCCGTCGTTGCCGGCTCCCAAAACATTAAGGGCGACAAACGGTTCATGGACGTCGAAGCCGCAAAAAGCCAGCGTACCGTGGTTGATTGGATGCAAAATTTGCACCGGCATGGCTTTATGGCGGCCCTTTTCTTGGTAATACTCTGTCGGACCGCCACCTCCCATAACCAACATTGCCTGCTTGCCGCGCATAAGACCGTTTTCATAAATTTTACCGCCGTCCCACGCTACCCCCATGGCCAGCACCCGGTCAAACCAACCTTTTAAGATTGCCGGAACGCTAAACCACCAAATCGGTGACACAAAAAGCACAAGTTCGGCCTCTTTTACCTTCTGGATTTCGGCGATTATGTCCGGCGAAAAGGCCAGATCCAGTTTGGCGGCGTGTTTTTGCTCCAGCATATAGTTAAAATGGCCGCCGGTGGTAGTTATAAAGTCCCATTTTTGGGCGGTGGCAGAAAAGCCCTGCCCCCACAAGTCACTGACACCGACACTGTGGCCCTGGCTACTTAATACCTGCACGGCCAAATTTTTCATAGCCGAAGTGAAGCTGGTTGGTTCATGATGGGCGTAAACAATAAGAACATTCATCCCGCCCTCCGCACCGCCACCCTGCCAACCGGCAACAGCCGGCTACACCGGTGGCTTTTGGCGCGCTGCTGTGTTGCCAGCTGCGACACTCCTTCACTGTATGTTAAATACAGCTCAGTCCATTTCTCGCTGGCGCCTTGCATCGCATCCAAATGCGAAACGCGGCTTGTCGATAGTTGCAATGTGAACATTACACCTATTTTAGCTTAAGCTCTAAGAAAGTGCTTGTCTTAGGTGGCGATGGGGCGGACGGCTTGATCGCTCATTTTGAAAATCATTTGGCTGATCTTCCAAGTACCGCCCGCGGTCTTAACCAAAATGTAATCGATGGTGCCGCAGACTGTCCAAGCGTATCGTTCACCGCGATCGGCTACATAGTGCACATGTTCAACGGTAGTCGACACTTTGGCGCGGCGCGAATTTAGCATCCGCACTCCCAGGCGCCTTATGAAATGGCGAGTTGAGTAAAAATAACTAGCAATCTCCTGGCGCCAGCCGTCAATCAGCCTTTTTTTGGAGATTATTGCCGCCTCTTCGCCGCTGATCGATTTATTGTCAACAAACGGTTTTTTAACAAAATAATTCTCTAGCCTCTCCCATTGCTTGAGGTCCTGCAGCATTGCCACACTATTAACAACGTCCTTGATTTGTTCTTTGTCACTCATATCAGTTCTCCTTCTTGCCCTCCATAGCTTTAGCGAAGGAGGGTGCTTCTTGTTTTTGTGTCGCCTCTATTTTAGCTTTAAAAGCTGAGAAAAAGCTTTAGTGAAATTTCATACAATCATGGCGGAACAGGCCCCATCATTTGCATCTAGTAGCCAAAGGCAAACTAAAAATAAGTACTAATCAAGCGGTAAACTTGCAATGATACTGTAATTCTTGTATAGTTAGCATAGACAGGGGGTTGGACAGAAAGCGCGGCATTG
>JBBTWK010000052.1:0-11173 GCA_038062805.1 Patescibacteria group bacterium | reverse complement strand
AATCGAGGCTGGTAGTTTTTCCCCGCCAGTCGATATCAAGTGCTTCGGAAATCATTTTTTTAAGGTCATCTTCGCTCAATTTGTCAGCCAAGTTTTTAGCTTTTTTGAGTGGATATTCTTTCATGCTACTATCCCTGCTGACCTCAGTTATTGTACGGTTTCCGGCCATTTTTGTGATAGCAATTTGCTGCAACTGCCAGGCTATCATAGCTAAAATTGCCTGCGGCTCGACCTTTTGGGCTCTTTGATCGTCATATAGCCTCAGTGCTTGTTCTTTACGTCCCGCAAAAGCGGCGTCCAACAGGTCAAAAACCTTACTTTGCGGTGTTGGTTCGGTTAATAAATCGATGTTTTGGCGCGTAATTTCAGACTTGTATATCAGTAGCTTGTTAAGTTCGCTAGATAGCAGGTTCTGGTTTGTGCCTACCCGCTCTACTAGATAATTAGCATCGGACAAATTGAGCTGGCCACCCTCCGTTTTGGTTTCTTCAACTAGCCACTTAGTTAGGCTTTGAGGGTCTAGTTCATTAAATTCTTCGAACTGGGTCTTCGTTTTTAACACCTTGAAATAGGCTGTTCGCTTGTCTATTTGCGGTTCCAAGAAAATTACGTCAGTAGTGTCACCTATTGAGCTAATTATTTGTTCAGTTACTTCCACAAATTCTTTATTTGCTCCACCACTTCTGACGACTACTAATTTCTTCTGGGCCAAAAATGGCAAGCTTTGCAGGCCTTCAGTTATGGCTTGGGCCTCATTTTCTTCCCCATCGAACTTCTCAAGTGCTAATTCGCCATATTCTTTTACAAATCTACTCGTCAGCTCATCCAGCCGCCGCCTCAGAGCAAACGAATTATTCCCCGTTAAAGTAACTATCATTAAATTTCCAATTCACAATTATCAATTTTCATTCAATTATTTAAACAGTCATTGTCTTAAACTAGAAGTAATCTTTTGGAATATCAGTACAAATTCGTGAGCTTCTTGCCACAAAGCCTGTGATTCATCTTTTAACTCAGGTCGAGCAGTGCCTAACATTCTTAGCCAGTGCTGCGTTTCTTGAGATTCTTTTTTACAAATATGGATTTTGTTCCGGAAGTCCTTTTTGGAACTAGCGCCGTTCGCCTCCATATAATTAGCCCCTATGCTGGTTGCTGAACGAAGTAGTTGGCCAATAATATTATTCGCAATCAGGTCGTATTTAATAGTTCTGCACATTTTAATAACATTCTCGGCGAAAACAGCAGTTCGTTCCTCAAGATCATATTTTTGAGAGGTTTGCGTCATTGTAGATTGATTGTAAATTGTAAAATTGAAAATTGAAAATTCTAGCGCTTAAGCGCGTTGGCATTTAGGGCAAATGTGGGTGCCGCGACCGGCTACTCGAATTTTTATGATTTCCGTGCCGCAACGGGAGCACGGCTGGCCGTTTTGGCGAAAAACCTGGGCAAACTCCAGGTAACTGCCCTTTTTACCTTTGGCATCGACATAATTTCGGTCTGTACTACCACCTTTAGCTATGGCCGTGGCTAAAATTCGACGTAGTTCACTATAGAGTTTAATTAGTTTGGTCCGCGGAATTTGGCCAGCTGGCATAGCTGGATGGATTTTGGCAGCAAATAAAGTTTCATCAGCATAAATGTTGCCTACGCCGGCCAGCACAGTCTGGTCTAAAAGTACCGCCTTAATGGCACTTTGCCTACGTCGCAAAATATTGCGAATAAATTTATCAACTGTAAAATCGTTTTCCAAGGGTTCTGGCCCGACTTTTTGCATAAAATCTATCTCTGGCACTTCAACCGTCGGCATCAGGCGCATCCAGCCGAATTTACGTTGGTCATTGAAGAAAAGCCGAGGCTCATGCGCCGTGTCATCCTGCTGCCCAGCGAAGCCAGGCACTCTGACGACACTTTTGGCACGCTGCGGCGTCAAAAGCTGTGCTGCTCCTTTACCGTATGTTAAATACGGCTCAGTCCGCTGCTCGCCTTTTCCTTGCATCGTATCCAAACGCAAGTCCCCCGGTTCCTTATCTCCATAAAATTCAATGATTACTCTGGTAGATTTATCTGGCAACTTCCCAATTAAGCTCTTAGTTGGATGCCCTCCCCCAAACTTTTCCTTTTCGACTTTCGACTGCTCGTTTTTACCTATAAAAACGAGTTGTCCCGTCATTTTTAAGTGAATAACAAGTGAATATTCGCTGGAGAGTTCAATAATTAAGACTTTGGCCCGGCGGCGAACTGACTGAATTTTGGCCCCGACCATAAACCTCGCCACATCAGCTGGTGCATTGGGAAATGACTTTTGCCAGTCGTGCCAAACATCTTTAATTACCCGGCCTGGCAACAATTTACTTAAACCCTGTCGGATAACCTCAACTTCTGGCAGTTCTGGCATCCCTTAATTATAACTTGTGCCCTAGGAGATTTGATGTCGCTTTATATATTTGATAAATGATAAATGTAAAATCATTGAAAATTGAAAAATGTAAATTGATAATTGCCCAGTTATACTGGGCGTATGGATAGTTTACAAAAGATCTTACGTTCGCGCAAAATCGCCCAAGCGCCGGACGAGATCAAACAGATACAAGACTACGTTTTGCGGCGATACAACAGCCCCTGCAAAGTAAAAATTCAGCGCGGCGCACTGATTGTTAGCGTACCTAACTCTGGCTTGGCCGCCACTTTGCACCTAGAGCGACAGTTGATGATTGATAAGTTAAAATTCACTGACAAACTAGTCATCCGCACCGGTCGCTAAACCAATCTGTCGAATCTGCCTGCTTGACGACGGAGTCGCCAACTCCGCAGACTCTCTTGGCACGCTACTGCGTCAAAAACTCCTCTACTCCTTCGATGTATGTTAAATACACCTTAGTCCGTTGCTCGTTTTTTCCTTGTATCGCACTCAAGCAGACTGGTTTAGCAATTTTTGAAGCTCGGTTTTCATCTGGTCGAAGTCCTGGTACAGGACTGCTTGCATGCCAGCGGCTTGCGCGCCTTGGCAGTAACGGTCTACGTCGTCTACTAGGATAGACTCTTGTGGTTTGATTTTTAGACGGCGGGCAGCAAGTTCATATAGGTCGGGGTTTGGTTTGGCCATACCAACTTCGTAAGAAAGTATGATGTCATCGAAAAGTTTTATATCTTCGGCCAAGAAAAGTTCGGGCAACCAATTAGCACTGGCGTTAGAAAGCATGCCAATTTTATATTTCGGCTTAAGTTCTTCGCGCATGAATTTAAAGAGAGGTTCGTTGGGTTTATTGTCACTTAGGTAGTCCCGCACTGTTTCAACCGAGGTTCCACCAAGTATAGATAACTCTTGTTCAAACCTCCCAAACGGCATCAAGCCTAAGCTTGAACGGTCCATTAAATCCTGCGCCTCAGCCCTTTTAACGGGTGCATTCTTAAAGTACTTATTACAAAATACTTTGAAACCTTCGGTGGTCAAAACGCCAAAACAATCAAAAATAATCGCTTTTATCATCTAAGTAGGCTCGTGAATTCTGGCGGGTATTTTTGGGCCAGACGTTTGGCGGCCTCTTCTTTATCTACCCATTCGTAGGCGGTGTGCTCGCCACTCAATTTGATTTTGCTATTTTCGGGGGTTGTTACTTTATAAATCATCAGCAAAAGGCCAATCGTTCTGCCTTCGAAGTCAATTTCATGGTTTGAAATCACAGCGGTAAAAAATTCGGAATTTTCAATATTCGTGATACCTGTTTCTTCCTGCACCTCCCGTTTTAGAGCTTCCTCGACACTCTGGTTCTCCTCAATCCGCCCGCCAGGAATATCCCAGTGCGCCTCAATCTCTTTTTGCTTCCACCCCGGTGAGTTAAGTAGTAAGATCTTACCTTCCCCATTCTCAATCAAGGCCTTGATGCCAACCCAAAACAATTTTTCGTTTGCCATTATTTCTTCCTGAAAAATTTAATAGCCGCTTTTACGCCTTGGCCAATATCTTCGATACAGTCATATTGTTTTATTTCATCGGTATTGACCCAGGCAAACTCGGTAAAGCCGCCGGGCTCGGGCTTAACTTCCCCGCCCTTGTAAAGAACTACAAAGTGCAAAATTACTACCGGGATCCCGTCTGGCCTTACTATAACTTTACTGCCCGTAAATTTAGGCGGTAGTTTGATTAAAACGCCGGCCTCTTCTTTTGCTTCGCGTTTCAAGAGTTCATCAATCTTATCTTCAAAAACCAAAACGTCACCCTCTGTACGTGATGGATTACTAATATCCAGGTCTGCGTGTTCTAGCTTCCCGCCAACTGTGGCCCACTTACCGGGGTGGACTTTCTCGCGCTTGTCTCGCTTAAGGATTAAACAACGCCCGTCAGTTTCGCGGTATATTATGGCATCAGCCACCACGTAAAATAATTTATCTGGTTTGGCTTGTTTTACACCTACTCTTTCTGCTCTCATGCTTATTCCCTTTTATCCCGTACCAGCTTGTTATAAATTTTCATTTCTTTATATCCTGCTCACCCTTAACAAAATCCCAGTCGTCTGCCAGAGTATTTTTGCGTTTTTGTTTTTCAAATTCTTGCATTTGATAGGCAAAAAAGTCGTTGATAATTTTCGACATTGATTTACTTTTCCGCAGTGCCAGCAATTGCAGAAACTTTTTGACGTAAGGGTCCAAATAAATCGTTGTTTTCTCGGTTAGCCTACTAGCCATAATCTACCTGTTTTTAATCTCGTTTCCTCAGCTCTATTTAACCTTCCTATTAACCTTCCTAGCATCTGGTCAGATCATATAGTAACGACGCTATGACGTCAAGACGTCATAGCAAGGAGAGAGCGGAGGGGAATGGGTGATGAGGTTCGGACAGAGTAATGGATTGGTCATAAATCTTTTTCATTTTTTGGCTTTCCAAATAAATTGGGCTCGCGCTCTAGTATTTTCAGAAGTTCTTGGTAATATTCTTCAACAATTGGCGAAGGTTCAATTTTGCCTTTCTTTATTCCCTTCATGTGCTCAAGTGTACGACCCTCTTTCCGCCAAACCCTCCCTTTATAAAGATAGTTATTAATAATAGGGATAAGTTTGTCCAGCGCATAAACAAATTTACCTTCTGGCGTTTCATGCCTCTGATATTCGTCAATGAGATCATGCATAGACGTGAACTCTGGCCACTCTTCTTGTAACTTATCGATGGCTTCTTTTTCTCTTTTTTCTTGAGCCGCTCGATCTTTAGCCGAGGCAAAAGCAGTAGTGTCGCCTGCGTATGCTTCGGCGATGTCATGGACAATTGCTATGCCAACACAGCGATATTTATCAAGTTTCAGTCCGTGCTTATCAAGTAAAAACCAGGTTATTAGTGCAAGCTGATAACCATGTTCGGCATCGTTTTCGTGCCTGTTTTTCGTTTCTAGTAAAACGGCTCGCTGGACATTTCGGATCTCGTGCGTAAATCGCACAAAATCCAGCAGCTTCTCCAGATCCATTTTCATAGTTCGCCCCAGTCTTTATGGGACATTGGTGGGGTCCCAGTTAACGCGGTAGTTTTTGTCGAGGGTTTTTAGTTTTTTCATATCGTCAGCGTCAAGCTTAAAGTCGAAGATATCTATATTTTCTCTAATCCGGTCTTTGTGGACTGATTTTGTTAGGACAACCACTCCGTAATCAATACACCATCTCAGCATTATCTGCGGTACTGACTTGCCATGTTTTTTGGCAACTTGCATCAGTGTGGGGTCATTGAAAAATAGGCCCTCTACCAGTGGTGTGTAGGCTTCGACGACGATGCCGTGGGATTTGCAGTATTTCACTAGCTCCGGCTGCTGCAGCACGACGCTCATTTCTGCCTGGTTTGCGACCGGCACAATATCGAATTGCTTTTTCATTTCTTTAAGGTGCTTTACGGTGTAGTTGCTCACGCCGATGGCTTTAGCCTTACCGGCGGCATGGATCTGCTGTAAACGCTTCCAGGATACATCGCGCGTTTCTGTCACAGGAAAGTGCAGTAGCAGTAAATCTACATAATCCATTTGCAGTTTTTCAAGTGATTCTTCAAAAGTTGGGATAACATCTGTCCACCACATATTTGAACGGGCAATTTTGGTTGTGATAAATAAATCTTTGCGCGGTACTTTACTCTTTTGCAGCGCTTCGCCCAAAAACTGTTCGTTATCGTAAACCTGCGCCGTATCAAAGTGCCTAAACCCCGCATCAAGGGCGTACTTTACCGAGTCTATACACTCTTTTTGATTAGTGTTTTGCCACAAACCAAACCCAATCTGCGGAATTTTCGCCCCCGTGTTCATTTTTAAGCTTGGTATTGCCATTTCACCCTCCTAAACTTTTCATTAAATTATTCTACGATTGTGATGATCAGCGAGCTTGATTTGGAGATTACTGACATAATTATATCCAATGTTACATTTCAGAATGAAAAGTTTTGGCGGGTAAAACCTCCCTTTACTCCTAAATTATACCTCTGTTAGTACCGGCCTCGAAAAATCAAAAGTTTCAACAAGTTTTGCTAAGGTCTAATCGGTTCTCTGTGGTGTTTAACCTCTTCTTCCAAAAGCGCAATTCTGCCAAGGGCATTGCCATCCGAATCTGTATCAACTTCGTAAAAATCTTCAAAAGACTCAATCTTTTCCCCACGCGGCAAGTAGTTACCTTTTACATACACAATATCGATGGGGGAAGCTTGGCTATCTGCAGGCGGCTTGAGCCGCATCATCATTTTTACATCTTCAATACTTAATCCATGATCGTATTCACTTGGAATCTCTTCAGGTATTTCAACTTCAAAGCCTCTGTCTCTAAACCACTCGGCCAAAGTGCCTAAGACCCAATCGCCCCTAGTCTCGCGTAATCTTGCCCAGTCTGCGTCTCTTTCTAAACTTCTTGGGGAGTATCTTCTATCGAACTCGGCATTTCCGACAATCAACAGATCTATATCTGGTCTGTGCCCCTCTTTATCAACATTACTGCCAATAACATAAACCCCGAAAATCGCATCATTGTTGGGCCAATGCTGGCCATTATACTTGATGGTCAAGCCTTGAATTACTCCCAAAACCTCTTCCATATTAGTTCGATCCCAAGGCGATAATCTATCCAAAAATTCGTTAGCTTCGGCCTGCTGATCGGAGGTCAGCCTACTTTCAATAGTCATAATCTCTCCTTAGAAGCTAATTAAATACCAGGGCAGTACATACTGCAAGCACGAGCACAATAGCGATAGAATCTATTTCTGTCCTGTCTCCGCCTCTTCACAAAAAAACTGTACGAGGAAAGACTTCCAAAATTCCTGAAATACTAAGAATCTATAAAAGACCAACTCCACGCCGCATAAAGTGTTATCTTAACGCTTATCGCCAGCCAATGCGGATTATAATTATTGAAATAATAGAGAACGAGAACAAAAGTATGCTTATTGATATAAGAGGTATCCTTATTTTTAGTTGTCGTGTGTAGAAGACGGAGAAAGTAATCAACCAAAGTCCAACAAGTAGAGGGGGCAAAATTATATATTGCAATTGTGCTAAATATGTTACAACAGCTTTAAAAGCTAAGTGTTTTGTGTGTGAGAAGTAGTCTGTAGCCACTAAAACCAGTACATTAATAAATAGTATTCCTAGATAGAACCAATTACGAATCAGAACGTCCCAAAATCTAATCTTTAAGTTTTGATGAGCAGCATAAAGTTTTTTTTGAGAACTTTCGATGCTGGCCAAGGCTTGTTTATTTTCATGCTCTTGCTTGCCTATAGATCTTTTAAGCTTGTTGAGGTATTTACTATCTTTAGCGCTAATCTTTTTCGACATTAATGATCGCAAAATGCTATCAAACTCGTTCCGTATTTGGGCAGTTTTAGAGATTTGTTTAGTTGTCTTTCTCCGTGAGCCATGGAGGTCTAATTTAAGCTTCCAGGGCATAAAGTTCATTCCTAGCCAATTAATCACTATGAAAGGAGCTATGAAAATAAACGAAAATAGAGCAGACACAGCAAGCAGTTTAAACCAATCAAGCTCGATGAATATCCCTCTTTCAAAGTACCCGAAAGCCAAAAACCCAGGGCCGAAAATTAAACAAAGCTTTATAAAATTTTCTATTATTGCAGAGTCTTTAAAAAATTTGTCGGTATTTATCGAACTCACAGCCCGCCCCAGTTTTTGCCAGATTTAACCTTATATACCAAACGCACCCTACCACCTGAAAGTTCCTCTGTTTTTTTGAGTTCAAGTGGAAATTCGTAGTTTCCCGATGCTAAAACCTGTCTGCCTTCCCCGATCATGTATGGCTCAATCGTTAGAGAAATTTCATTGATAAGCCCGGCTTTAGCAAATTCTGCATTTAGCTTGCCGCCACCAACGAGAAAAATTTTCTCTAGTCCCTCGCCTTCAAGAAATTCAACAGCTTCTTGCGGGCTATGAACAACTTGATAATTACTTGGGGCTTTAAAATCCTGCCTTGTAACAATGACTTTGTATTTGACGTCTACACTATCGAAGTTGTGGTCTTTATAAAGCCGCATTACCAGCTCGTAGGTCTCGCGACCCATTACAAAGTTATCAAATTCCTTGGCTTCTTTTAGAAAATCGAACCAGTTAGCACTTGATAACCAATCTTCCTCGCCATTTAATCTGGCAATATAGCCGTTCGGAGAAATTGTATTGGCCATTCGAACGATCATAATTCGCCCCAGTTTTTGCCAGTGCTTATGTCGACTTTTAGTTTAACTGGCAATTTATAAATATTTTCCATGGTATCTTTCAGCAAATCGCCGACTTTTTTGGCTTCTTTTTCTGGAGCTTCAACTAAAATGCTGTCGTGAATTTGCAGTAGCATGCTTGGGTAGCTAACTGTTAACTGTTTACTGCTAACTGTTAACTGATCCAGCTTTTGCTGGATTTTGATCATGGCCATTTTCATCAGATCCGCCGCAGTGCCCTGCATCGGCATATTGACGGCCGCACGGTAAGCCGCCTCGCGCACTACAAAATTGGATGATTTGACATCTGGTGTTGGTCGGCGGCGACCCAGCAACGTCTCGACGTAACCCTGCTCTTCGGCCTGTTTGCG
Source organism: Patescibacteria group bacterium (assembly GCA_038062805.1). Taxonomy (GTDB): domain Bacteria; phylum Patescibacteriota; class Saccharimonadia; order Saccharimonadales; family UBA10212; genus UBA6824. The sequence continues at coordinate 2,128 of JBBTWK010000052.1, read as the reverse complement.
CAGAGAATCTATGTACTTATTAAGTTGTGGCCGGAACTGGAAGTATTTTTGGATAAATTCACGGCTTGCGCCGTAATCCATGCCCGAACTAACACTTAAACCATGCGGGCCAAGGCCGTACATAATGCCAAAGTTCACCGCCTTGGCACTGTAGCGCTGGTCTTTTGTAACTTTAGCGGCCGGAATGCCATAAATTGCTGCTGCCGTTTCTTGGTGAATGTCAGCGCCTGAATTAAAGGCTTCTATCATACCCTTGTCGCCAGAAAGCGCCGCCGCCAGGCGGATTTCGAACTGGCTGTAGTCGGCGCTAATGAGCAGATTGCCCTTATTAGTCACAAAAGCAGTGCGAATATTCCGGCCTAACTCTGTCCGGACGGGTATGTTTTGCAAATTGGGATCGGCGCTAGAAAGCCGGCCGGTTTGGGCAACAGTTAGATTAAATGTCGTGTGTACACGGCTACTAGCATCCACCATTTGCGGTAGGGTATCGACGTAAGTATTCTTGAGCTTGGTAACTTCGCGGTACTGGCTAATCAAGTCAATTATTGGGTGCAGGCCGCGCAGTTTTTCTAGCTCGCTAGCGGCAGTGCTGTAGCCAGTTTTTCCTTTTTTGACAAACTGGGTAGGTAAGTTCAGTTTTACGAACAATATATTTGCAAGTTGTGAGGGTGAGCTAATATTAAATTCATGATCGGCGTGACCGTAAATAGTTTGTTCTAGGTCACTAATAGTGTCGTTGATTTGATCGGAAAATTTTTGCAGGTATTTAACGTCCAGTTTGATGCCGAGGTATTCCATATCGGCTAGCACCGGAATTAGCGGCCACTCCACGTCCTCCGCTAATTTCATTAGCTTCGGAGTGCTGGCAAGCTCCTCGGCTTCCCGAATGTAGAGTTCACGGATGACGGCCATAAACTCGGCACCGCGTTCGATAAAGTCTTCAGTTGGTAAATCTTCAAAAGCCGCTCCCCCGTAGCGCAGGTTCGCTTCGGCCAAGTCCGTCAAAGACTGCGCCCGCAGTAGTGGATTGAGAAGATATGCACCGACCAGCACATCGTGTGCCACAGGCGGTGGTTGGATACCAAGGTTTTTTAGAACTTTAATATCAGATTTTAAGTCATAGCCCACCAATGAGGACCTAGAGAATAGTGGGTAGAGGATAGCCTTAACGTTCTCGGGCTTTAGTTTGGTAAGGTCCAGCGTATACGATTGTTTGGACGTGCCAATATGTAGTACCTGCGGATCGGCCCCATGGCGGCCAGCGGCCCGCGAATGTATAAAAATTTTGTCGGTTTTGCCCAAGTCTATTTTTACCAGCTCCTTGTCAGAATTTATGAGTACGTTTTTGGGCAGGCTAAGCTTTGAACTTTGAACTTTAAGCTTTGAGCTTTCCACCTGCATATTCTCCGGCAATTTAGCCAGCAGGCTACGGAATTCCAGGTCTTGCAGCAAGCTTCGCAAGCGTTCGGTGTCCAGCTTAGAGCTGTCCATGGCCATCAGGTCAAGCTTGACGGGAGCATCTGTCCATAACCGAGCGATTTCTTTACTAAGATAGGCAGATTTTTTGCCGTCTTCGAGTTTCTTGCGTAATGTTTCTTTGACCAGCGACAAATGTTCGTAGACACCGTCAAGCGTTCCGTAGTCTTGTAGCAGCCTAATGGCGGTTTTTTCGCCGACGCCGGGTACGCCTGGGATGTTATCGGAACTATCGCCTTTTAAAGCCTTTAGGTCCAAAAATTGCTCCACTTTTATGCCGTATTTAGCCTCAAAACTCTCGGGATGGAACTCTTCAATATTGGAAAAGCCTTTTTTGAGGGCATAAACTTTGACGTGGCCGTTAATTAACTGCAACGCGTCCAAATCAGAGGTGATTAGCATCGTTTCGATATTTTTTTTACGGGCCTGGACGGCCAGGGCGCCCATAATATCGTCGGCTTCGTAATCGTCCAGTTCGTACAGCGGCCAGTGGAAAGCCTCGAGTAATTCGTGCAGAATTGGGATTTGGGTATAAAAATCCGGCGGTGCCGGTTTGCGGCCGGCTTTGTATTTCGGGTAAAGTTTTAGGCGTTTTCTAATGTTAGTTTTGGGCTTGTCCCACGCTACAGCCACATAATCGGGCTTTAGTTTT
>JBBTWK010000051.1:0-1019 GCA_038062805.1 Patescibacteria group bacterium | reverse complement strand
CTGGCGGCATCGACATCTCTACCGGTTCCGGGACTCAGGATATAGACATACTTTCCGGCGCTTCCTTGAACTTAACCGCCCGTGAAGCCGCAGCCGACGCCATCGTCATCTCAGCTCCCAACAAAGGCGGCATTGATATCTCTACCGGCTACGATGCCGGTTCCGGTCAAGGCCTCGATCTCTTAGCCGGTTTAACTTTAAACTTGAAAGCTGTTAACGGTGACATCTCCCTCTCCGCCGGTGCTCCTACTGTCGCTTCCGGTCTTACCGTTGATTCAGCCACCGGTTACGTTGGGGTGGCCGACAGCTCTCCCGCTGCTCTCTTTACCGTTGGCTCAGGCGATGCCCTCCAGATAGACAATAGCGGTAACGTCACTACTACCGGCGATATTGCCGTTAACGGTGATGACATTACTGCCGATGGGGCTTTAACCATAAATTCAGCTTCCTACGTTAGAATCGGTGACACAGGTACTCCTGGCTTAGCCTCCGGCGATGATGACCTCTACGTCGAAGGGGACTTAGAAGTCGATGCCATTTTAGATCTCGATGGTTCTTTTGACATGGATGGCACTACTTTTGACGTTAATAATACCGGGGCCATTTCACTCCTCACTTCCTCAGGCACTGCCAATGCCATCCAGCTTGTCGCCTCTGCTGGCGGCATCGACATCTCTACCGGTTCCGGGACTCAGGATATAGACATACTTTCAGGGGATGCCCTGAACTTAAAGGCTGTCGGCGGTAACATTTCCTTCTCTTCCGGTACTTCTACTGCCAGGTCAGGGGTCATCATCAACACCTCAGGAGACTTAGCCGCTTACGGCACTACTACCTTTGGAGGCATTACCTACACTTGGCCCGGTACCCAAAGCACTAATTATGTCTTAAGCACCAACGGCTCCGGTACCTTGTCCTGGTCAGATCCCACCGGCTTAGCCGCCGCTTCTGTCTACTGGAACCAAAGTAACGGTCTGCTCTACCCCAAGAATTCAACCGTTGATGTCTCCATCGGTGGC
>JBBTWK010000050.1:0-1400 GCA_038062805.1 Patescibacteria group bacterium | reverse complement strand
AAGGTGAGCTATGTAATTTTCGCGTAGTTAAAAACCGCTGGGTATACTTCAGTCTCAAAGATGAGGTCTCGACCGTGGGGTTCTTCGGTACGGTTTATGCGTTGCCAGGGCCGCTGCTTGACGGCCTGCGAGTACAGGTAATTGGTCAGCCGAAGCTCCACCCCCAGTTCGGCTTTAGCGTTACTTTCACGTCCATTGCGCCGGTAGGGGAAGGCCCGATCAAAAAGGCCGCTGACCTATTGCGCGCCAAGCTTTTTGCCGAGGGCTTGTTCGCGCCCGAGCGCAAACGCCCGCTGCCAGCGACTCCAGAGCGTATCGGTCTCATCACCGGCGCCGCTTCGGCAGCCTGCGCCGACTTTATCAAAATCCTTGGCGAGCGATGGGGCGGGGTAGAGGTGCTGCTGGCTGATGTGCCGGTTCAGGGGCAAGAAGCGCCCCTGGCCGTTGTTGCGGCGCTGGAACATTTCGAGCAAATCAACCCTTTAGTTGACGTTTTAGTAATCACACGCGGCGGTGGTAGTGCCGAAGATCTGGCAGCCTTCAATGACGAGCGGGTGGTACGGGCTATCGCTAGCAGTCGTACACCAACGCTGGTGGCTATCGGCCACGAGGTCGATATCAGCCTAGCCGAGCTGGCCGCTGACGTGCGAGCTAGTACGCCGACCAATGCCGCGCAGGTGGTCGTACCAGACCGCACGCATATCATTTCGCAGCTTCATAGCACTCAGGTTAGCCTCCATAGATTTTTGCAGAAGGTCATTGCTTCAAACTTACGTAGCGTGGTAGAAAGTCGAAAATACTTAACAGGTCAAGTATTTTCGACACTCGGCCAGTTTAAGCAGAACCTAGATGCTACGCTCAAACTAGTCGGCGTCTTTGATCCAGCCGCAGCACTGAGGCGCGGTTACGCTATCATTAAAAAGGGAAGGGTACATATCAAAAGTGTAGGGCAGGTGAGGGCTGGTGACCACCTGGCTATCCGACTATCGGATGGTAAAATAAGCGCCAGAGTAAGTAGCAAGTAGAAAGTAGCAAGGGGATGGCGGTAAAAGCAAAATCCAGGAAAAACTATCAAGAACTGTCGGCTGAACTGACAAAAATTATTGAATGGTTCGAGAGTGACAAAGTTAATTTGGACGAGGCACTTAGCAAATACGAACAGGCCCTGGCATTAATTGCCGAGATTGAAAATTACCTCAAGACTGCCGAAAACAAAGTTAAAAAAATTAGCACCAAGTTCGGCACGTAATGCAATGGTATGATTGGATCTTTTGGGCGGTCTGGGCTTTAGGGATTTTATTGGTTTTGGCCTACGGTTTTGTGATTCCATTCGGAGCGCCGTTTGTACCGACCATGAAAAAAGAGCGCAAGGCTGCACTGGACTTGCTGGACCTTAAGCC
>JBBTWK010000049.1:0-4826 GCA_038062805.1 Patescibacteria group bacterium | reverse complement strand
GTTGGGACTATTCAGCTACATCCTAAATTAGTCGGCAACAAGAGGATTGAATTACACGAAAAAACCGATATTAGAAATTTCATTGCGAAAAAATCCCCAGATATTATACTAATTGACGTTTCCTTTATATCACTGCGCCAAATCTTGCCCCATTTGGCACAGATCGTCGGCAAGAATACGCAAGTTTTGGCTATGGTTAAGCCTCAATTTGAGGCTGGTAAAGACCAAATCAACAGAGGCGTGGTTAAAAATGACCGTATTAGACGGCAAATTCTCAAAGATTTTGAAAATTGGATAAAAAATTTGTTCAAAATATTAGATAAAACCGACAGCGAAGTACCCGGAAATAAGGGTAATTTGGAGCGTTTCTATTTAATCCAAAAAATAAACTGATTTTTCGGGCAATTAAAATTAATATCTATTTTAATTCTTACACATTAAACCTAAACTCCACTACGTCGTCCGGTTTCATAAGGTAGTCTTTGCCTTCGGTCCGCACTTTGCCAGCCGCCCGGGCGGCTGCTACCGAGCCGGCAGCTATTAAACCTTGGTAATTTATCACTTGGGCGGCAATAAAACCTCTCTGAAAATCGCTGTGAATAACACCTGCGGCCTGGGGGGCAGTGGCTCCAGCAGGGATAGTCCAAGCCCGGACTTCTTTTTCGCCGGCAGTTAAAAAACTTTGCAGGCCCAGTGTCTCATAAGCCCCGTGAACTAGCTGCACCAGCCCGCTTTCGCTCTGGTTGTAGCTTTCCAGAAGTTCTTTGCGGTCAGCTTCGTCAAGCCCGCGAAGCTCGTTTTCTAATTTTGCGCAGATAAATATTGCACAAGACGGTTTTATTAAATTAATTAATTTATTTTTTAATTCCAGATTATTTAAATTCGTTTCATCGGTATTAAAAACGTAGATTGTCGGCTTGGCTGTTAATAAAAATAAATCGGCCAAATATTCGGGGTTAATATTTTCGGCATCATTTATTTTAGTGCCGGACTCCAGTAATTTTTTTGCTTGCAGTAAATTATCGTAAATTGGTTTTAATTTAGGATCGGTCTTAAGTTCTTTTTCCAAGCGGGGCAAACGCTTATCTACAGTCTGTAAATCGGCGAGAATTAATTCTGTATTAATGATTTCTATGTCTTTTTCCGGGTTGGTAGAGCCGGCGCGGGTAACATTGCTGTCTTCAAACGCCCGCACTATGTGACAAACGGCAGAAGTTGCCCGAATGTGTGATAAAAACTGGTTGCCCAGGCCTTCGCCTTGGCTGGCACCAGCCACCAAGCCGGCAATGTCCACGAAAGTTACTGTGGCCGGCATGATTTTTTCGGTTTTATAAATCTCGGCCAATTTTTGCAGGCGTGGGTCGGGAATTGGCACAATGCCGGTGTTGGGCTCAATCGTCGCGAAAGGGTAATTAGCAATCAGCGCATCAGCATCTGTCAGTGCGTTGAATAGGGTAGACTTGCCAACATTCGGCAACCCCACAATCCCTATCGATAAACTCATAGGATAATTCTAACAGAGAATGACTATTGTAAAAATAGGCAAAATATGCTAATATAACGATGGAAGCAAAAAACAAATGTCAGAATTACCACTAGATTCAAGACCGGAACCAAGACCGCTGGCTTTACCTGAACACTGGTATACAGCCAGGAAAACTACTGCTACGCTGTTAGCCAGCGGTCTTTTATTGGGCGCCTACGTAGCTCTGGAAGCGGGATCGGCTTTAAGCGGTTCTAGAGACGCAGTGGCAGCCGAAATAAGATCCCAGCACATGCAGGATTTAAATAAAGATCCCAGATTTCGGGCTACAAGCATAACTTTTAGAAGTGGCAATATGCTAGGTAGCGGCAGCATCGCCAAGGATGGTAAAGGTTATAAATTAGTGACAGTTGAGCATGTGGCTCAGCCAATCTATGGCACCAAAATAATTGCTGGCAAGGAACATCTCTCGGTAGGCATTAGCTTTAGTGATAGTGACAGTAAAAAACCGCCGGAGAATTCTATGTTTATTCCAGGAGTTGGCAATTTCCAAATTCCCAAAAATAGTCCGAGGCCGAGTTTTTTTGGTGACGCTAAACCCGATAGCCCAGAGTCTGTAGTCGATCGCTTCACAGTTGTGGGTTTACCTCCGGCAATTAAGACTGAAGTGGCAAAAGCCGAGCAAGACGGCCAAATAAAAGTGCCCGAAATAGAGCCGCTGAATGCCAAATTTGGTGAAGAGTTCTGGATGCCGCTTGAAGAAACTGGCAAGAAGATCCCTTTTATTTATCTGCAGCAGAGCAAACTTAACGAAAATGGCGGCGCTATTTTTGCCCCGTTGGCTATATTTGACAAAAAACTAAACTATCAGGCCGCTATGAAATCTTTGTATCAAAAAATTGGCGTCAGAATGGGCTTTGATGAAAGGTATGTTAGGAAGTTGCCCGAGAACTTGCTTAGCTTTAACGCTTTTTATGTAGCTCTCGAAGAAGCCAAGAAAATGCGTTTTAAAGATCAAGCTGAAGTCGATGAGATGGCTAACTGGCTGCCATGTGCCGGTGATAGCGGTTCACCCCTGCTTAATAAAGACGGCAATATTGTAGCGGTCATAAGTAGTATCACGGTTTTTGAAAATAAAACGGCCGGACCTTTTGATCAAGTCTCGCGAAATGCTGAAATTGATCCCAACCGCCGGTGTGGTTACACAGCCACCTTTTTGACTCCTTAATTAGTGTCCGAAGAAGCCGCGGGCTGTAAAAACTACAGATATGCCAGCTTTTGCAGTCGGGGTCGGGAATCGGCACGATGCCGGTGTTGGGTTCAATCGTCGCGAAAGGGTAATTAGCAATCAGCGCGTCAGCATCTGTTAATGCGCTAAACAGCGTGGACTTACCGACGTTGGGGAGGCCAATAATTCCTATTGAAAGACTCACATCGCCTCCAGAGTATCAGCCCACCCCGCACTAAAACTCGAAGCTCCGTAATCTGATTGCAGACTACTCCACTCGGGTTTTAGTGCGGGGCAAGCAATCCCAATACTCAAAGCCGTAGGTCTATTCTAACAGAGGTAAGCTTTATTCTGTTCTTTTCCAAAGAACTAAAAGTACCTACTTTGAAAAGTAGCAAACTATTCATACTTTTGGCCGTCAAAAGTATGCAAAACCTCCCGGGCGCAGCAAAAAGCAGACAGAATTTGTTTTTAACGGTGACTGCCGCGCCGAAACAACGACAAGCGGTCCCTCACTTTATCCATAGGAGGTTCGGGACAAAGTTTCGGCTTGATTCGTTAGCCGCCGACCAAATTCATCTGTTTTTACTGATGCCCGGACCCTAAACCCGGGATTTTTAAGAGCGGGCGGCTATTTTGTAGCTGTTTCGCCAAGTGTTCCTACAAGATCGTTAATTCTTTTTTGTGCTTCGATAAGATTGGCTATATTGCCAAGACGACCGCGCAGGTCTCCTATAGTTTCATCTAGTGGCACGGTGGCCGTTTCTATGGTGTCATCTCGTGGGACAATATAATTATCGTTTTCTACGTCCATAGTTGCCGCAACTGGATGCCTAGAGACATGAAAGTCTTCAAGCCTATCGGCTGGCACATGGGCGACTACAAGTTGAGCACCGTCAACGGGACGGGCATCTTTACCGAAAGTTTGCGTAGATTTCCTGAGATAATTTACAGCTGTGTTTAAGTTCGGACTAAACCATTGGCCAACAATATCTGGGTGAGAAGTTAATTCAGTATGGGGAACAGAGGGGTCGTGTTCGGCCATAACGTTTGGATTCTCTATTCGGTAGAGAGGAACTGTTTTTGTTTCTGACATTGCAGTAGGATTATAGCATAAGAAGCTTAAAGTAGCAAGTGTTTATTTGACTTCCTCTCTGTAATGTGATAGTATAACAACGATGCAAAAGGAAACTATAAAACCAAAAATCCCAGAAATCCACTTTATGCCAGAAGGATATGTGGATCCTGGCAAGCTAGAATTTCTGGAGCAGTTACTCCGGAAACTTCGTGAAGCGGGATTTGACACTGGTAATTTAGTATTTTGCGGGATGGATGGCAGGTATATATATTCACAGGATGGTTCAATTGAAAAGCCGGATGCAATTTTTGCCATGAACGAGACGGGCTGGAGGGGCGTCATTACAAAGGGCGGAATTACTCCTGCCGACTATGTCAAAAAAGACGCGGATGTACCATGCATAGCTCTATATGACGCTCGCCAGCTGGCCGTGCCCGAACACTATGAACTCCGCCAAAACCTTGATGATTATTGGGCACCGGTTCAAATAGGCGATATTGTCCCCGGAGAAAATTTAGCTGCAATAACTCCAAGCGACTCGGTAGAGGAAGTTGTAATCCATAGGGACTTTCCAAACGCGTCGCCGAGCGACGCATTAGTAGGCCTTGTCTTGGTTGAAGAAGAGCAATATCGTCCGGTCCGCGACCACGGTTTATAAAATTAAACCAGCCACCGTTTGGCGCCGGCTATGAAGTACTGGGCTGGTACACGCAAATTCTCTACAGCCAGCTGTGCAAGCGGAATTTCCAGCCAATCAAACCTAAAATACTTACGATGGCAATGCCGGCTACAATCATTATCTTGCTGGTTTTGTTTTTTACTGTTTCTGCCGGTTTGGTTGTTTGGGCGGCCAGAACTTTGGGAGTTGAAACTATAGAAGATTTATCTGGCGCGGGTAAGGAATAATATGAGGCGAAAAAGTCCTTGTTGTCGCTGGCTGGCGCGACCTCTGACATAGTGGTTTGGCTACTACCGGCTAAAATCACTGGGCTTTGGTTAGTAGCCGGTAGACCTACTGATGGCTGCAATGTTTGGGT
>JBBTWK010000048.1:0-3112 GCA_038062805.1 Patescibacteria group bacterium | reverse complement strand
AATTGGTCTGTTTGATGAAGATTTTTTTGCCTATTACGAAGACATTGATATAAGCTTCAGGGCCCAGCTAGCCGGCTGGAAGGTTATTTATGAGCCTTCTGCCAAAGTTTTTCATCACATCGGTGCCACCAGCGCCAAAGTTAAAGGCTTTGCCACCTACCAAACCATGAAGAATCTTCCCCTGCTGGCGATTAAAAATGTGCCAAAAGGACTGGTCAGTAAAATCTTACCCCGACTGATGCTGGCCCATTTGTTGTTTTTTGGACGGGCGGTTACCCGCGGCCATGGCTGGGCGGCTGTTAAAGGCTTTGGCAAGATGTTTTGGCTGCTGCCTAAAAAGTTGGGTGAACGCCGTAAAATTCAAACATCACGCAAGGTCTCGCCGCGCTACATAAACTCTATTTTGACCCACGACTTGCCGCCCAACGCCCGTAATCTACGCTCGTTGCGTGCATTTTGGTGGAAACTGCGCAGAAAAGCTTGACACAGTAGTACTACTTTGGTACTATTTTGGTACTATGAGTAAGAATTTTACTAAATTGCAGGTTCCCATCGATAAAGATGATCTGGCTGGCCTAAAAAAACGTGCCCAGGGTCTTGGCTTTGATTCCGTACAGGCTTACATCCGAGTCTGGGCTAAAGCTGTGAAAGAAGGCCGACAACTTAACTTTGGAGTTGATGATTGGGGCGAACCCAGCGACGAAGCCGCCGCTCGCCTTAACCGCTGGACAGAGGAGGCTGAGCGTGACCATAAAGCTGGTAAACTCCAGACTTTCACAACGGTTGAGGAGTTTATGAAAGACTTGAGAGCGTGAGAACAATCGAACGCCACAAGCATTTTGAGAAAAACTTTCACACTCGCATCGCTTCTGACCCCAAGCTCGTTAAACAATTCGAAGAAAGGCTATTGTTATTTATTGAGGGTGTGAGCAATTATCCTGTTTACGACCACTCCTTGGGTGGCAAATTGACTGGGAAAAGAGCGTTTTCGATAGCGGGCGATGTCCGAGTTGTCTATAAAATTGTTGACGGTGTTTGCATATTTGTTGACATTGGCTCGCACAATCAGGTGTATAAATAACCGTGAAGCGGATTGTTATTGATGCTAGAGAATCGGGCACAAGTACGGGTCGCTACGTTGATAAGCTGGTTGAGTATATGCATAAGCTCGAGCCGGAGTACGAAGTTATTCTTCTGACCAAAACGCCACGGGTTGAATATTTAAAGTCAGTGGCACCAGGTTTTCGGGTGATTGAATCCAACTATAAGGAATTTACTTTTGCCGAGCAAATTGGTCTGTTGAGACAGATAAATAGACTGGAGGCCGATTTGGTGCACTTTGCCGTGGCCCAGCAGCCGGTTTTGTACCGCGGCAAAGCTGTTACGACCATACACGACCTAACGACTGCCAGGTTTAATAACCAAACCAAGAATTGGCTGGTATACAAGTTTAAGCAACTAGTTTATAAGTGGGTTATTGGGCGAGTTGCTAAAAAATCTGAGGCACTTATAACTCCGAGTGACTATGTAAAATACGATGTCGCACAATTTAGCGGTGTGGCGCCAGAGAAAATAACAGTTACTCACGAAGCTGCTGATCTAATCACCGAACCCCCCGAAACCGTTTCGGGCCTTGGAAATACGGATTTTATAATGTATGTTGGCCGTCCCCAACCACATAAGAATCTAAAGCGCTTAGTACGGGCCTTTTCAACTGTCCAGCTGACCCACCCCAAGCTAAAGCTGGCCTTAGTAGGTAAGCTGGATGATAATTATTTACTGCTTAAAAAATATGCTCGCCGCCGCGATATCAAAGGTATTGTCTTTACCGACTTCGTTACTGAGGGACAGCTGCGCTGGCTGTATGAAAACGCCAGGGCGTATGTATTTCCGTCTTTGAGTGAGGGGTTCGGTTTGCCGGGTCTGGAAGCTCTAGTTCATGGCTTACCGTTGGTTTCTAGCCGGGCAACCTGCCTGCCAGAAATCTACAAAGACGGCGCTATCTACTTTGACCCTAGAAGTACTAACGAAATGACAGAAAAGATTAAGCTGGTGTTAGAAGATAAAACCTTAGCGGCTCAGTTGCGCCAAAAGGGCCCAGAGCTAGCCGCTAAATACTCATGGCAGCGTATGGCCGAACAGACCCTTACCCTCTATGACGAAGTCTTAGAGGGCCGTTAGCAGTTAGCCGTTGGCGGTTAAACGCTAGCAATTTTAATTTTCAATTTTACAATTTACAATCAATCTACAATGACACAAACTTCTCAAAAATATGACCTTGAAGAACGGACGGCCAGCTTTGCCGAGGATGTTATTAAAATCTGCCGGACTATTAAATACAATTCCATATCTAACCCTATCGTTAGTCAACTAATTAGGTCAGCAACGAGTATAGGCGCTAATTATATGGAAGCTAATGGCGCAAGCTCTAAAAAAGACTTTCGGAACAAAATCTATATTTGCAAAAAAGAATCTCAGGAAACACAGCACTGGCTAAGAATGTTAAGTACTGCCCAACCTGAATTAAGAGACGAACTACGTACTTTTTGGCAAGAAGCTCATGAATTCGTACTGATATTCCAAAAGATAACTTCCAGTTTGAGGAATTGATCTTTGATTAATTGAATGAAAATTGATAATTATAAATTGAAAATTGTACAATAATCGTTCTAGCTCTGTATTTTATAGACGGCGGGGTTAGGCAGCTGCATGGCTTTTAGCTTCCACTGGCCGTTTATTTTCTGGAAGTACAGAGCGCCTTGGGCCGGTTTGAAGTCCTTATTAAGCGGCGTGAAGTTAATGACCGCGCCAAATTCATTATTGGCGTAGCTGCCGCCGTTTATGACTTCAGAGCCTTGAGTGAAAACTTCTTCGACTGCCAGCAATTTAGATATATCATCTTGGGTATTTTTAGATCTGAACTCTGGTGCGGCTTGTTTGTACAGCTCGGCGGCATTTTTATCTCGTAACAGTTGGGCTGTATTTTGGACAGCTTTTTTGAGGGGAGCTATTTCGTTCTTCAAATCGGTTTTTTCGACATCTGTTACAGACTGTTCGATCTTTTTGAAGGCAGTGGTTTCTTCTTTGCTTATGACGGCTACGGGGTGTTGGC
>JBBTWK010000047.1:0-3761 GCA_038062805.1 Patescibacteria group bacterium | reverse complement strand
AACGGTCAGCCTTGGACTTGGACTCTACTTACTGGCGAACAAGCGCACGGCTTCAGCGCGCCGGTTGCCGACGTCGGCTACGGCAACGCTTACCGGTATTGGAACAATCGCGACTACTCTGGCAGCCGTGTGCGCGTTCGTCCCGCAGTGGTGATTGAATAACTCCGGTCTTGGTCTTTTGAACTATCCTTATTTTTTATCTTTTGCTGTTTTTTTAAAGTTTCTAAAAACATGCTAAGCTAAAAAACGGAGCGCATCTAGCCAGTCTCAATGATTTGGGGCCAGCGGCTCCTAGGTCTTTTATCTCAACAAAAAAGTTAGAGTAATGCAGCCCAAGACTGCAAATCGCTCTAGCCATGGGATAGGATTTTTAAAATTTAACCACTGGAACTCCGCTAAAACAGCCAGAACTTAAGGGCTGAGATAAATGTATCCGCCATCGGTGTGCCGGTGGCTGTGGTCGAAGAACGTTTAGTGGAATAAGGACGCACGACTTCAACGCGCCGATTGCCAACGTCAACAACGGCAACGCTAACCGGAATTGGAACAATCGCGACAACTCTGACAGCAATGTGCGCGTTCGTCCCGCAGTGGCTAAATCAGTAAATTACGGGAGGCTTTTTAGCCAGCCGCCGGACATCCGGCCCATCTCTTGTAAACCGGCCTGGGTCTGGAAGATCTTAGTTTCGTTGGCCAGCTTGAGCTCTAGATAAAGACGTAGTTTTAAGGTGGCAATTTCTTGTTGAGCCAAAGCTTTAATGAGATAGCCAGCCTTACTGGACTTCGGAGCATTCTTAGCCATAATCAGCTGCTCCATAAGTTCCAACACCGTCTGCTCCAGACTGGCACCTAAGGAGTAACGGTGAGCTTTGGGTAATTTAGAGTTAAGATCGACAATTTGCTTATAAAGTTTATAAACTGATGAGATGACCGGTAAAACGTCTGACATTGACTTTAGTTTAGCAAACATCTGGCAAACCTGGTCGGCGTTTCGAGCCGACAAAAAGGGAAGTGCCGCTATTGTTGAGTTTGAATATCAACTGGAAGGAAACTTATGGCAATTGCAGGCAGAGCTAGCTAATGGGGCATACCAGCACGGGTTGTATGCCCATAAAATTGTGAATGAACAGAAACGGCGAAATATAGCCGTAGCTAAGGTGCGAGATAGAGTCGTACACCGATTACTCTACGACTACCTGGTGCCAATCTGGGATAAAACCTTTATTTATGACGCTTGGTCTTGCCGCAGGGGTAAGGGTTTGCATGGGGCGATTAACCGCACCCAGTCATTTATGAAAAGTTACCAGGGTGGCTGGGTTTGGCGAACCGACGTAGCCAAATTCTTTGATTCGGTTGACCAAAACACTTTGAGGCAGCTTCTACGCCGCCGGATTATTGACCCAGCGACGCTGAGGTTGCTTGACGAAGTGATTGGCAGCTACGATGTCTTAGCAAGCAAGCAAGCAAGCAAGCAAGCAAGCAAGCAAGGCCTACCGATTGGCAATTTAACCAGCCAGATTTTTGCCAATATTTATCTTAATGAATTCGACCACTTTGTTGTTCATCAATTAAAACCCCTGGCTTATATGCGTTATGGTGACGATTGGCTTTGTTTTGCTAAAAACAGAGATAAGCTAGAGTATATTCGCCAAAAGGCCTCAGCCTTCTTGCAGCACGAACTAGCTTTGAGCCTAAATCCGAAGGTCGATCATTTTCAACCTACCTATAAAGGCATTTCTTATCTTGGCGTTGATATTTGGCCGACGGGCAAAAGGCTACAGCCAAAAATCCGTCGGCGGGTTAGACAAAAACTCAATAGCCGCAACTCAGCCAGTTATAGAGCGCTGATATTAGCCCATGAGAACGAAGAACGGCTCAAAGAATTCGACTGGAGTTTATTGGATAGGCTTGAATGAGGACCATCCTTGGAAAAACTGTAGGTAAAATCTTGCGTTTTTCCAAAGATGGTCCTCCCACACCGGGTTTGACAACAGCGGTGCGGATGTGTTATAATTACAACACTACACCAATCTATAGCGTGTAGGCTTAAACGGGTTATACTTATATCACCTGCCAAAATTTTTCATTTAATTATGTTTCGTCATATGCAATTACCAACCATCTGGTCTTATCAAAGTTTTGAGCTGCCGAAAAAATCGGCCCATTATGTAATGAAAAATTTAGGCGGGTAAAATGGCAAAACGTAAAAAGCCGGGCCGACCGCCCAAAAAAGATAAAAAAAAGGAGACTAACTCCGGTTTTTGGCGCGGTGTGGGCGCAGTTATTTTAATCGTTGGCGGCATTGTGCTGGGTTTTGGCGCTTTTGTAAGTGCGCCGATGCCGCACGATTTTTGGCACGGTGCCTGGTGGGCTTTTGGCATTGCCGCGATTGTGGCGCCGCTGGCACTCATATATCTAGGCGCCCTGAAATTTTTGAGCGAAGACGGACGGGTGCCTCTGCCCAAGATGCTAGGCACACTGGGCCTGCTGGTATTTTTGGCCAGCTGGCTGCACACAGCTTTTACTCATGGCGGCCACGTGGGACAAGCTGTTGGTGACGCACTTAGCGGTGCCATGGGCAAGTTTTTGGCTTCACTGGTCTTTTTTGTACTAGCGGTCTTTTTTACGCTGTTTACTTTTGCTATCGACCCGCGTTCCCTGGCAAAGCTGACTGAGCTATTTAAGCGCCAAAAACCCTCGGGTGGCAAAGGCGACACCGAAGACCTGGCTGCTTTAAAGGGCAAAATGAGCCCCAACTTCCAGCTGCACGAGGGCGTACCGGTCGAACACCATAGAGGCGCCGGCCTGTCGTCCCTTAGAAATACGGCCCAAAAATTGGCGCCAACCGAAGACCACGCGGCCCTTATAACCGCCAGCGACCCGGACTGGCAGTTTCCGCCGCTCAGCCTGCTGGATGATAAGCAAGATAAAGCCGACGCCGGCAATGTGCAGGGCAACGCCGAGGTCATTAAAGAAACTTTTGCCAATTTTAATATTGACGTACGGGTCGAGGGCGCCAATGTCGGGCCGCGCGTCACCCAGTACACACTTAAGCCGCCAACTGGCGTAAAGCTATCGCGCCTAACGGCTCTGGAAAACAATCTGGCGCTCGACCTGGCGGCCGATACCATCCGTATGGAAGCGCCAATTCCTGGCAAGCGAGCGGTAGGAATTGAGGTACCGAATGTTAAGGCCGCGACCGTCTCGGCCTACGGGATACTCAGCAGTGCGGAATGGCAAAGCGTCAAAAGCCCGCTTGGCATAGCCATTGGTAAAGACATCACCGGCACTGCGGTTGTCGGCGACCTAGACCGCCTGCCGCATCTGCTAATCGCTGGCCAAACCGGGTCGGGCAAAAGCGTAATGATTAACTCCTTGCTAACGAGCCTGCTGTACCGCAATAGTCCGGCCGACCTCAAACTTATTTTGGTCGATCCCAAGCAAGTCGAAATGAACCTCTATAAAGATATTCCACACCTGTTGGCGCCGATTATCCACGAGCCCGAAAAATGTATCAGTGCCCTCAAATGGGCAGTAGCCGAAATGGAGCGCCGCCTCAAAGCCTTTGCCGCGGTTGGCAAACGTAATATCGGCGAGTACAACCAGCTCAAACAAGAAGAGGGCATGCCTTACGTCGTGATTGTGGTTGATGAACTGGCCGATTTGATGATGATGGCCGCCCGTGACGTGGAAAGCCTAATCGTGCGCATTGCCCAAAAGGCTCGCGCCGCCGGTATCCACTTGGTAATTGCTACCCAGCG
>JBBTWK010000046.1:0-28167 GCA_038062805.1 Patescibacteria group bacterium | reverse complement strand
GCTCCATTGGCCGCGTAATAGGCTAGTTAGTTCTGCCTGGGCCCGCTCGAGGTCCAAATGCCGCAGGCCAATCGCAACAAAACAACTGTCCCATAGCCACTGGTGCGGGTACAAATCGGCAGCCGGCACGGTAAAACTGCCGCGGTCGTTGGTCTTTAGAACCTCTTCAGCGGCGCGCAACAGTTCTTTTTGCTGTTCCTCATCCATATTCATATTGGTTAAGTATACAACTGCAGACCTATCGCCAGAATACTCATTTAATGGTATAAAAGAGGAAATGACGACGTATAGTCCGGAAATTCATACTGCCGAGGCTCTAAATGCCGAAATTGAGAGAATATATAGATTGCAACCTGGTACCCTATTAGTTGGGTCGCTCGGTCGGGCGGCGGCTTTTAAAACACTGGGCTATAACCCGGCTATAGAATTTGAACATCGAGGCCAGGATCCGCTGTTTGCTGGTCATAATGCGAGAGATATAGATGTTATTATCGGCCAGGACACCGCTATAAAAGACCACCCTTACGAAATCGATTATCAGGTGTTCAGTACTCCAAGAGCAAAATTAATTCAAGACGGCAGCGACTGGTTCCTGGCTTCGGATAGAAAAAAATTCTGCGAGCCCCTACATCCTGCAGTCATGGAGCCGGTAGCCAGCGAAACGGTTCATGGGATCAATTGCACAACGGTGCCGGTACGGACGCACCTAGCGCTCTTCGGTCTAAAAGGTCTGATGAGCCCTAAGATGCTCCGGTCTCGTGAATTAACCATGCGGTTTAGTGCAATTGAGAAGTTGGATCTGCCTGATGAATTATATAAACCCTTCGTCGAACTTGAGGCCTTAGACCTTCAGGGCATCTACCCATTCCTCCAACGCCACTACCGCACTCTTTTACCAGAACATATCCGGGCCAAACTGGGTCCGATAACCCGGCCATTAAAAAATCTACTCCCCTAAACTCCCGATAAACTACTGTTATACTGAAATCAACATATGCAGTATCAAAATGAACAGGTACGGGCTGCGGCTAAGAAGCTGATGTTCAAATTTGAAAAGCTGGAGGATAAGCGGGCGATTTTGCGGGCACCAGAACTCGGCGCGCTGTACGATCGCATAAAAACGCTGCCGGCCGGCAAAGCCCGTGCCGAATTTGGTAAAGAAGTCAACGCTTTAAAAGCCGAACTCGAAAAGCTGATCAAGGACTCACTACCCACTACTCACTACCCACTACATCCTATCGATGTTACTGCCCCCTTTGACGTCAACGTCGGGCCCGAAGACCGTCCAAAATTACTCACAGCCGACAATGGTAGCCGCCATCCGTTAATGACGGAACTTGCTGCAATTTTAGATATCTTTGCCCGCATGGGTTTTACGACCGTTGAATCGCGGGAACTAGATGATGACTATCATATGTTTGGGTCGCTTAATTTTCCCAAAGACCATCCGGCGCGTGATGAATATGACACATTTGTGACGGACGAAGGGCTAGTTGCCCCGGCCCACACTTCCATTATGCAAAACCGCGTTTTCAAATCTATGGATATCCCCATTCGCGCCGTTATTCCGGGACGGGTCTTTAGGAACGAAGACTTAGACGCCCGGCACGAACACACTTTCTACCAGCTGGAAGGTGTGTACGTAGATGAAGGAATAAACGCCGGTCATCTTATCGCTACGCTCAAGAGCTTTTTGGAAGAGTATTATGGCCAGACTCTAGAAGTTAAGACCCAACCATTTTATTTCCCATTTACCGAACCGAGTTTCGAGTTCGCACTGTCATGTCCGTTTTGCCAGAAAAAAGGCTGCCACATTTGTAGCCAAACAGGTTGGATCGAACTTCTGGGCTGCGGTATGATCCACCCGAACGTTTTGAAAGAAGGCGGCATTGACCCAGCGCAGTACACTGGCTTTGCCTGGGGTGTCGGAATTGACCGACTGGTGATGATGAAATACGCCGTAGAGGACATCCGCTACTTTCACTCCGGCAACCTAAAATTCCTGAGACAATTCAATTGAGGAATGAAACATGAAACAAGAAACACGAAACAAGAAAATTAACCAACTTGAGGATTTTCAAGCATGGCAAGAGGCAGTAATTCTTGCAGAGTTAATCTACAAAATTACTAAGGATCTTCCGAAAGAAGAACAGTTTGGACTAACTGGTCAATTGCGCAGGGCGGCC
Source organism: Patescibacteria group bacterium (assembly GCA_038062805.1). Lineage (GTDB taxonomy): Bacteria > Patescibacteriota > Saccharimonadia > Saccharimonadales > UBA10212 > UBA6824. The sequence continues at coordinate 25,981 of JBBTWK010000046.1, read as the reverse complement.
GTTTCGGTAAGCGCAAATCTTGCGGAAGGGTTTGGTAGGCAACACAGTAAAGACAAAGAACATTTTTACGTTACCGCTAGAGGTTCGTTATATGAGGTAAAAAGCCTTCTCGCGGTCTCAGAAAGATTGCAATACTATAAAGATGTAGAGGATATACTTGGTGCGCAGCTGAGAAAATGTCTAAACTTTGTTGGAGCGCTTATAAGAGCTCATAGGAGTCCCGTATGAGTATTCATGTTTCCCGTTTCACAATTCATGTTTCGACAGGAGTTTTTTATGCTTGATAAAAAACGACAGTTTCGGTGTTCGGAGTGCGGGCTGCATTATCGTCAACAACAGATAGCCAAGCAATGCGAAGAGTACTGCAAGACGCACAACGCCTGCAGTATCGAAATTATGCGCTATGCCATAGAAACTCAGCCAAAGGCGGTCAGCGATGAAGATTAGCATTAATTGGATAAGGCAATCCGCATGAACAGAGCCAAAGAAATCATCGAAAAAATCTTGTACATAACTATTGCTACAGTTGACGAGAAGGGACAGCCTTGGAATAGTCCAGTGTATTCGGCCTTTGATGAAGCATACAATTTTTACTGGTTTTCCGACAAGAACTCTCAGCATTCTCGGAATATTAGGAATAACAAGAAAATTTTTCTAGTAATTTACGATTCATCTGTTGCTGAAGGAACTGGCGAAGGTGTATATATTCAGGCAGAAGCTCATGAACTAAATGATAAAAAACATGTACTAGATGGTCTCAAGATTATGGACGAGCGTGCTGGCAAGACGAAAGTGCGAAAATATGAAAAATTTTCTGGGGGTGCACCTTTGAGAGTATACGCCGCTACTCCCACAAAAATTTGGATGAATCTTGAAGATGAAGACGAAAATGGCAATTACATAAAAGACATTAGAGTTGAGGTGCCTCTTAAAGAACTAAAGGAGCTCTTCAATGAAAGTTAGCGTTAACTGGATTCGGGAGATAAATAAAAAATATCAATGCTCGGCCGATCCTATGCCTAACGGTATTGATGACTTGGTCGAGAAAATCGGGGCACAGCTAGGTGCGGTGGAGAAAGTTATTGATGTAGGCAAAAAATACGAAGGCATTGTAGTCGCCAAAGTCGTAAAGTGTGACAAGCACCCCAACGCCGACAAGCTGAGCCTATGTCTAATCGATGATGGCGGCGCAATTAAGGACGTGAAAAGAGTGCCGTGGCAACAAGTCACTAGAGCGAGCGCAGTTTCGGTGCGTGGACGAGTAGCGGAAGGAACAGTAGAAGATGCTACTGAGAGTGAGCAGCGGAGTCCAGAAGCCGAAAATGTGCCGAAGCATGGCAGAGTTGACGGCTCTGCCGGCAAGCAGGCCAAGCGGTCTAGTGGTCTTGTGGAGGTGGTTTGTGGTGCGCCGAATGTATCTGCCGGCCAACTGGTGGTTTGGATTCCGCCGGGTGTGACCGTACCTAGCACCTACGATAAAGAACCATTCGTGCTTGAAGCCAGGGAAATTCGCGGAAAAGTTAGCAACGGCATGATTGCCAGTATGAAAGAGCTGGATCTGGGTGATGACCACGAAGGCATCCTCGTTATCGAGGATGCAAAATTCAAAATTCAAAATTCAAACTTCAAGCCAGGGACTCCGCTGGCGGAGGCACTAGGTTTGAATGACTATGTCATTGACATTGAAAACAAGATGTTCACCCACCGCCCGGACTGTTTCGGCATGCTCGGCATTGCTCGCGAGATTGCCGGCATTCAAAACCAAGTTTTCAAAAGCCCCAGCTGGTATAAGCAAAAGGTCGAGATATCAAAACCCAGGGGTAGTGGCCTCAGATTGACAATTAAAAACCAGTTGCCAAAACTTGTGCCGCGCTTTTGTGCGGTAGTTATTCGGGATGTAGTGGTGGCGCAGAGCCCCCTCTGGCTGCAGACTTATCTTAGCCGGGTTGGTATCCGACCGATTAACAACATTGTCGACCTAACTAACTTTCTTATGTACGAAACATCCCAACCCCTGCACGCTTATGATTACGACAAACTCGCCGGCGGCAGTATCGAGACCAGGCTGGCCAAAGCCGGCGAGGAGTTAGTAGTGTTGGGTGGTAAAAAAATTGAACTAAGTAAAGAAGATATTGTTATTGCCTCGGGCGGAAAAGCTATCGGCTTGGGCGGGGTCATGGGCGGCGTGAGCACCGAAGTCGGCGAATCTACTAAAAATATTGCTATAGAAGTTGCTAACTTTGACATGAACAGCGTCCGCCGGACAGCAATGACCCACGGTTTATTTACAGATGCGGCTACCCGTTTTACCAAAAATCAAAGTTCGCGCCAAAACTTAGCCGTGATAGTTAAGGCCATGGCCGATATTATGAGCCTAGCCGGGGGTCGCCAGGCCAGCCCCATAATTGACGACAAGCATTTAAAGCGGGGCGAGCAAAAGGTCGGGGTTTCGGTGGATTTCATAAACACCCGCCTAGGCGAGCAGTTAACCTCGATGCAGATTAAAAAACTGCTGGAAAATGTCGAATTCAAAGTTGAAACAAGTGGAGAAACACTAAAAATTGAAGCGCCTTTCTGGCGCACCGACATTGAAATTCCGGAGGACATTGTTGAAGAAGTCGGCCGACTTTATGGTTATGATCACTTGCCACTGAAACTGCCCAGTCGCGACTTAACACCGGCTGAGCTGAACCGACATTTGGCCTTCAAACAGCAAATCAGAGAAATATTATCGGCTGCTGGCGCTAATGAAGTCTTGACCTATAGTTTCGTGCACGGGTCCTTGATAGCCAAAACCGGCCAAGATATCAGTAAGGCCTTCCATATAAAAAACGCTCTTAGTCCCGACCTCCAACATTATCGATTGAGCTTAACGCCAAGTCTGCTGGAAAAAGTCCACCCCAATATTAAAGCCGGCTTTGATGCTTTTAGCCTGTTTGAGATAGGTCGTACCCATGTCCGCGGAGTCCTAGACCAAGAAAAACTGCCAGCCGAGCTAGACCGGCTAGCATTGGTTATTGCTGATAAAAGAGCCAATCAATCCCGCGGCGCGCCCTTCTACCAGGCCAAACACTACGCACTATATTTGGCAGACAAACTTGGCATTGGAGAATTTATTTCAGTCCCGCTTCCTGAGGCCGACCTGCCAGCGGATTGGTACCAAGCGGCGATGGCATACGAACCAGCTCGCTCGGCCGCCGTCTTTAGCGGCGCAGTCTTCCTAGGTTTAGTTGGCGAACCCAGCGCTGGTTTAAGATCTAATCTAAAATTGCCAGCCTACACCGCTCAAGCGGAGCTGGACCTGGCAGCTTTGGCCCAGGCCGGCTTCGGCGCTGTCTATGAACCGCTTAATCGTTATCCTAGCCTCGAGCAAGATATAACACTCAAAGTACCGGCCAAATATAGCTACGCGCAGGTTCTTGATTTTGTCAGCAACGTCTTAGATAAGGCCAGCCAGCCAGCTGGTTACCAGGGTAGTGTCGGGCCGCTGGATATCTTCCAAAAGTCGGGCGCCAAAAATCATAAAAACGTTACTCTGCGGATAGTAATGTCCCACCCTGAGCGGACGCTAATAACCGGGGAAGTTAACAAATTACTTGATAAAATAGCAGCTGAAGCAAAAAAGACATTAAAAGCGGAGAGGATATAACATTGAAAACATTATTAAAGCGAGCTGGCTGGATTTTCCTGGCCTTACTTTTTGCGGGTACCGGTTTGGGCGTCGGCGTGATAGCATTTTGGCAGGCAACTCATCAAGAGAAAGATACCGTGAATACTTCTAACACTCCACTTACCCCAAAACTCAAGGGCACCCAGCTGGCTAATTTTATGCCGGTGGACAGAGTCGACTCATTGCAAAAAGTTGACCTTAAGCCCGGCAGTGGCACCGAGGCTAAAATCGGTTCCACCGTTACCGTCCAATATACTGGGGCTGTAGCTGCCACTGGCACCATTTTTGAAAGCTCACTCGACACTGGTCAACCTGTCACATTCGGCCTAGATCAAGTTATCAAAGGCTGGACCGAAGGCGTTCCAGGTATGAAAGTTAATGGTCAGCGCCGACTACTGATACCAGCCAGTTTAGCTTACGGCGCCAATTCACCGAGTCCGGATATCCCGGCTAATGCCGACCTAGTTTTTGACATCATTCTACTCGACGTCAAATAGTGGATAAACGAAGCAAAAAACACAATATGTAGTGCTATTGCTTTCGCCGCACACACCATATATCATTAATCTAGTTTTCGAAAAATTAACAAAAAGGATCGAACGACCAATGCCAAAAAACATTACTATCTATACTACTGACACTTGCTCTTACTGCCCTATGGTTAAGCAGTATTTAAAGAGCAAGGGCTTGCCTTACGATGAGGTTAATCTACAGAAACACCCTGAACGCCAAGACGAAGTTTTCAAAATGAGCGGCGCCTTAACCGTACCTGTTACTATTGTTACCAAACAAGACAACACTCAGGATGTAGTAATAGGATACAATCTTGCCCGATTGGCACCAGCAATAGCCTAACCTGATATATTTATAGGATATGGATGAAACTCCAGCGGCCGACGGCCGAGGTAGTGAGAAGATGCCGCATGATCTTGTGATTGTGGGAGCGGGGCCGGCGGCGCTATCGGCGGCGATTTACACTTGCCGCGAAGATATTGATACGCTTTTGTTCGAAAAGGGTGCCATCGGCGGCTTAGCCGCCGTTACCGACTGGGTCGACAATTACCCTGGTTTTGCCAAAGGCATAGCCGGCTTGGAATTGTCTGACGCTATGCGCGCCCAGGCTGAGCGTTTTGGCGCTAAGATTGAACTGGGCGAAGTCCAAAAGATTGAGAACCAAGGCAAGCTCAAGAAACTGACAACAACCGAAGGCGATATCTACACCAAGGCAGTCTTAATAGCCGCCGGAAGTGAATACAAGCAAATTGGTGTCCCTGGTGAAAAGGAATACTATGCACGAGGAGTCCATTACTGCGCCACCTGCGACGGGGCCTTTTACCGCGACAAGCGGCTGGTTGTGGTCGGCGGTGGTAACTCGGCCGTTCAAGAATCGATGTTCTTAACCAAATTTGCCAGTCATATTGATATGTTAGTCCGCAACAAATTGCGGGCCAGCGATGTGCTAATAAAGGAGCTGGAAAAGCATAAAGATAAAATTACAGTCCATTTGGGAACTACGACAGATGAAATTATCGGCAATCCACCAACTGGCGGAGGCAAAGTCACAAAAGTCATAGGTACAAATACTGCCACTGGTAAAAAAGTCGAGTTCCCGACCGACGGTGTGTTCGTGTTTGTCGGCTTGCTGCCAAGCACCAAATTTCTAGACAGCAGCGGTGTGGGGGTTGACGACTTTGGTTTTATAAAGAGCGATTTGCATCTTATGACAAATATACCTGGTATTTTTGTGGCGGGTGATGTTCGCAGCGGCGCGACCCTGCAAATCGCTAGCGCGACTGGCGAGGGTGCTACAGCCGCGTTGATGATCAGGGAATATCTGGAGATGCAAGAACGGGGGCCACTGCCGGAGGCAGTAGTGGGACACCCGCAACTTTATTGAAGGACAACCAGGGTTTTCCTTCAACGCCGCTACCGGAATAAATCCGGTTCCGCTTGGGGCGGATCGCGGCTGCTACCTTTCCTTTTCTAATCTAATGGCACGAAGCGGTCCGGGAAATCGGTTACCACACCAGCTAATCCGTATTTAGCCCACCGCTTAGCCTTTTTGGGGTCATTCAGAGTGTAGGCGTATAGCTCATAACCACGCCGCTTCATGGCGGCGATTATGCCAAACCACAAAAAATGCTGGTTCATACTAATAAGCTTGGTGTTAAGCGCCCTGGCTCGGTAGGTAGCCTTGGCACCGGACCAGGGCTCGATGACGATTTTCGGAACATCCGGCAGTAATTTATGCAGTTCGCGAAGGGTCTTTTGGTTTTTAGAACCAACAAATATTCTGCTGTACTGGTACTTTTTTATAATCTTTGCAATCGGCTGCGCCGGTTCACCACGCTTAACCTCGATATACAAAGGAACTTTAGTAGCAAATGTTTCAAGGGCTTCTTCAAGCGTGATTAGGTCTGGCTTGTGATTTTTTAACTCCTCAAAACTATGATCGGCTAAATCTAAGTGATTGCCGGAAGTGTCACGTAGTTTCTGGCCGTGATGCAAAACTGGTATGCCGTCTTTTGTGACTCGGACGTCGAATTCAATCTCGTTAACTTTGTGTTCGAGGGCTTTTTGGAGGCTGGCAATTGTATTTTCCGGCGCCAATCCGCGGGCCCCGCGGTGACCGATGATTTTCATTCAGTCTTTAGTGTACAATAGGGGCAGAAAAAGGAGAAAAAAATGGCTAATGAACCACTGTCTGCGGGTACCAACGCACCCGATGAAATAAATTTGATTATCGAAATTCAAAAGGGCGGCGGCCGAAATAAATATGAGACCAACAAAACGACCGGTCTAAGAATTTTAGATCGGGTAAACGCCACAACTCTTGGTTATCCAACAGATTATGGTTATGTTCCTCAAACTCTTTGCGAAGACAGTGATCCGCTTGATGCCTTGCTAGTTATTGACGAACCTATCGTACATGGCACCTTGGTGCCTGCTCGACCAATCGGTGTGCTATATATGATTGACGACGGTGAAGGGGACGAAAAACTTATCTGCGTTGCTAGAGATGATATAAGCAAGGAATATATTAAGAGTGTGGATGACTTAGACCCCCACTTTAAAAAACGGGTAGAACATTTTTATACTCACGTTAAGGATTGGAAGAATGACTGGCAGGGTGTAAAAGTGCAGTTCAAAGGCTGGGGTGATGCAGATGAGGCCAAAAAAGTTATCGCCGAATCGATCGCCCGCGCCCAAAAATCTTAGAATGAAAAAAATTGTTCCTAAAGATGCGGTTTTAATTCCGGATAATGCTAAGTGTGTTTTCAGGGGCCAGATTTACGACGTCTATCAATGGCCGCAAAAAATGTTTGATGACTCGATTCATACTTTCGAGATGCTTCGAAGACCAGATACTATTGCTGTGATAGCAATAGTTAATAATAAAATTTTAATTTTAGACGACGAGCAACCACATATTGGTTCGCGCAAAAGCTTGCCTACAGGTCGCGTGGACAATCAAGATACAGATACGCTGAGCGCAGCTAAGCGCGAAGTGTTGGAAGAAACGGGCTTTGAATTTAAAGAATGGCGACTTATCGAAGTTACTCAACCACATTCGAAACTAGAGTGGTTCATTTACTTCTATATTGCATGGGCTGGTAAGAAGACAGCCGAGCCTCATCTGGATGCCGGCGAAAAAATTAAAGTTGAAGCTCTAGCATTCGTAGATGTTAAGAAACTAGTGTTGGATAAGGCTGGATATTTAGGTGAGTCTTTAGATATCTTTGAAAAAGTCAGTAAAATTGAAGAACTACTAAAATTGCCTCAGTTTGACGGAGTGGAGATTAATAGATAATAAGAGGTTGCGCTAGAGTTGCCATGCTCGTACAATAAACCAAGATAAACACTAGAGTAATCAAAGGGGGCGGGCCGCCTTTCATGAAAACCAAAATCGCCATTAACGGATTTGGCCGCATCGGCAGAAACGCTTTTAAAATTGCCTTTGAGCGGCCCGACCTGGAAGTCGTGGCGGTCAATGACTTGACAGATACCAAGACCTTAGCACATCTGCTGAAGCACGACAGTAATTACGGTGAGTACCCACACAAAGTTAGTTTTGACGAGCAGAACTTAATCGTCGAGGACCAAAGTATCAAAGTCCTGGCCGAAAAGGACCCGGCGGCCCTGCCCTGGAAAGACCTTGGCGTTGATATCGTTATCGAATCAACCGGTCTGTTTGCCGACCCCCAAAAAGCTAAAGCCCACATTACCGCCGGCGCTCGGAAAGTTATTATCAGCGCCCCAGCTAAAGGCGATGGTTCGACAACCATAGTTTTGGGTGTTAATGAAGAGGCTATTGAGAAAGCTGGCGAGATTATCAACAACGGCTCGTGCACCACTAACTGCGTTGCCCCGGTGATGGCTGTAATTGAAGATAATTTTGGCATTGAAAAAGCCATGATGACTACTATCCATAGCTATACCGCTAGCCAACGCTTGCAGGATGCGCCAGCGAAGGACCTCCGCGAAGCCCGAAATGCCGCCAGCAACATCGTGCCAACCACCACAGGCGCGTCTATATCAGTAGCCCAGGCTCTACCGGCAGTCGAGGGTATATTTGAGGGCCTCAGCATCCGCGTGCCAACGCCGGTTGTATCTCTGATCGATATGGTAATTCTGACTAAGCGTGACACAACTGTTGACGAGGTAAATGACGCCTTTAAAAAAGCTGCTCAAAATCCCTATTATCAGGGAATATTGGATGTCGAGGAAGAAGAACTTGTCAGTACAGATTTTATTGGAAATAGTCATTCAGCAATTGTTGACCTAAAGCTTACTCACGTTGTAACAGGCAATTTGATTAAGGTAGTGGCTTGGTACGACAACGAATGGGGATACTGTAATCGTTTGGTCGAGCTAACAGCCGATGTGGCACGGGCGCTAGGTGAAAGGCCGGCCGAGATTTCTATCCCGGCTGAAGCCAAAACTGTTCCGGACGAGCCACTGCTTGAGGCGCCGCATGACAGTCTTTTGGAACCGCCGAAACTAGGTGTTCCACCGCCGCTTGCTGAAGATGCGCCACTGCCATCAACGCCACTGTCTCCAAATGATGACCCTTTCGCTGGCGCCAAAAATATTGACGGCATCCATAGGCCTTGACCATGACAATCGCCCTAGCTTCTGACCACGCCGGTTTTGAACAGCTGAAACAACTTCAGGACTTTCTGGAGTCTATTGGCCATAAATGCCATAATTTTGGCCCAGTCACCTTGACACCGGACGACGATTACCCGGATTTTATATTCCCGGCTGCCAAAGCGGTGGCCAGTGGCGGCTGTGAACGCGGTATTATCATGGGGCGCAGCGGGCAAGGCGAAGCCATGGCCGCCAATCGCATTAAAGGCGTGCGCTGTGCCGTTTTCTATGGTCCGGCGGTGCCGCGACGGGTTGTCGATGCCCATGGCCGCTCTAGCCATAACCCATATGAAATTATCAGACTTAGCCGGACTCACAATGATTCTAATATGCTTAGTTTGGCTGCCAGTTTTGTTAGCCTTCAAGATATTAAAAGCGCTGTAAAACTATGGCTGGAAACGCCGTTTAGCGCCGAAGATCGTCACGAGAGACGTATTAAAGAATTGGACGAGATCTAACGATGCCCACCATCTGCCCAGCCATACTAGCGCCCGACGAACAACAATACCGTCAGCAAATTGAGAAAGTAGCTCATTTTGCCCATCGTATCCAGATTGATTTAACGGATGGCAAATTTGCCAAAAACCCAACCGTAGAACCGGAAGCTGCTTGGTGGCCAGTTGGCGTCAAAGCTGATTTCCACCTGATGTTTGAAGATCCTTTCTTGGCCGCAAAAATCGTCATAGAGCACAAGCCCCATTTGATAATTGTCCACGCCGAAGCTAAAGGCAGCTTCGAGGCGTTTGCCAGCCGTTGCCACGGCCACGGCGTCAAGGTCGGTGTAGCCTTGCTGCCAGAAACTAATCCGCAGTCCATTGAAAGTGCGCTTGGTAAAATTGATCACGTGCTGATTTTTAGTGGCAACCTTGGTAGCTATGGCGGTCATGCTGATCTGGATCTGCTACACAAAGTTCACTATCTGAAGGAACGTAAACCAGAGATTGAAATTGGCTGGGACGGTGGAATAACCGACCAAAACATATCATTACTGGCTAGCGGTGGGGTGGACGTCTTCGACGTCGGTGGTTTTATTCAGAGTTCCCAAGATCCGGAGAAAGCCTTCCATAAATTGCAACGGATAGCCGACGAAACCCAGTAGTGAGCTTTCGCGACCTTCTCGGCCAAGTGGCCGGGAAGCTAGGCCCACCGTGGGTGGGCAACGCGAAAGTCTACTACTGGGAAACCGGGACGATCTAGAGGATAGTAAATAGAGGGTAGAGAATAGTAAAAATCATAAATAAGAACTACTTGCTACCCACTACTCTCTACTCACTAATCAAGCTATAATCTTAAGCAAGATGGTGGACTACTCAGTTAAGGAATTGGAAAAGAAAGCTAATGATATTCGGACTGATATCATCCGGATGCTGGAGCACGCTGGCAGCGGCCACTCAGCTGGACCTCTAGGCTTGGCCGATATTTTTACGGCGCTTTATTTTGTCGTCTTAAAGCATGATCCTAAAAAACCCGACTGGACTGAACGGGATATTTTAATTTTAAGCAACGGCCACTGCGTGCCAGTACGCTACGCCACCATGGCCCATGCCGGCTATTTTCCCAAAGCGGAATTAATGACACTTCGTAAATTCGGCTCGCGTTTGCAGGGCCATCCGGAAAGACTGAGATTACCGGGCATGGAAACGACCAGCGGGCCGCTGGGCTCTGGCCTTAGCCAAGCAACCGGTATGGCGCTGGCGCTTAAAATGGACAAAGTCAAAGAGCGCAGGGTTTATGTGATTATGAGCGACGGCGAGCTGGATGAAGGCAATTCTTGGGAAGCGGCAATGTTAGCAGCCAAATATAACCCAGGCAATCTAATTGCCCTGGTTGACCGCAATAACATCCAAATTGAAGGGCCGACTGAAGTCGTAATGCCGCTGGAAAGCCTGCGGGCCAAATGGGAGGCCTTTGGCTGGTTCGTGCTGGAAATTAACGGCAATGATATTGAAGCTATAATTAGCGCCTACAACATGGCCAAGGCAATCGTTGAAAAGCCAGTCGTCATAATTGCTCACACGGTGCCAGGTAAAGGTGTTGATTTTATGGAATACGATTTTCACTGGCACGGCGTGGCGCCAGACCATGAAGCAGCCAAAAAAGCCCTGCACGAACTCCGCACGCTAGGCGGCAAGATCCGGAGTGAGCATGAGTGACGCTCGCACATTGTTAAAAAGTGTGCGTTACACGCCGGGTAATCCAGTCGGTTACTCGGGTTGCACTCCGCAGGAACTCACTTTTAAACAACGCACTCGTATCACTCATAGAAGGAATTTATATGATTGAGATGCATTTAAAACATGACTGGAGTGAGGAGGACTCTCTTCGTAAAGGCTTTGGCCGGGGGTTACTGGAGGCCGGAAAGACTGATAAAAATGTAGTGGCAGCTTGTGCTGACCTGACTGAATCGACACAGATGAACCTGTTTGCCGAAGCTTTCCCAGAGCGATTTGTGCAGGTCGGCGTAGCCGAGCAAAACTTAGTAACGATGGCTGCCGGTATGGCGGCCATGGGCAAGATCCCATTCGTGTCTAGCTACGCCGCCTTCAGCCCGGGGCGCAACTGGGAACAGATCCGCACCACGGTTTGCTTAAATGATCGTCCGGTCAAAATTATAGGTTCGCATGCCGGTATAAGCGTTGGGCCAGACGGTGCCACCCACCAGATGCTGGAAGATATCGCTTTGATGCGAGCTTTGCCAAACATGGTCGTGATTGCCCCTTGCGACGCTCTGGAGGCCGAAAAGGCCACCATGGCGATGGCCAAAGATAAGCGGCCAAATTATATGCGCCTGGCCCGCGAGGCTACGCCAATTTTTACTTCACCGCATACACCGTTTGAAATCGGCAAGGGCTATGTCTTTAGGGTTGGCGCTGACGTCAGTATTATTGCTACTGGCACCATGACCTACCAGGCGCTGGAAGCAGCTAAACTCCTAGCCAATAAAGATATTGGCGCCGAAGTGGTACATATTTCAACTATAAAACCACTTGACGAAGAAGTTATCTTAGCCAGTGCGAAAAAAACCCGTCATGTGGTAACTGCCGAAGAAGCACAGGTCAATGGCGGACTGGGCGGTGCAGTGGCTGAACTGTTGGGCGAAAAGTTGCCGACTGCGATGATCCGAGTTGGCATGCAGGACCGCTACGGCGAATCCGGCGAGCCGGAGGAGCTGCTGAAACACTTTGGCCTTGATGGCGAGGCTATCGCTAAAGTCGTCCAAAAATTATTAACCGACCACACTAATCATGCCCATTAAGGAAACAAGATGTCCTTAACACAAGAGCAAATCAGCCTAAATTGTGCCGCTGCCCGGGCTGCCTTTGACCGGGCCCGGGCCGAACATTTTGCCCTAGGCGCCTTTAACCTCGATAACCAAGAGACCCTTATCGCCGTAGTGCGGGCGGCTGTTGCCAAAAAAGCGCCACTACTGGTCGAGGTCAGCAAGGGCGAAGTCGACGCCATGGGGCTGGATAACATCCGTGACATGGTCGATAACTATAAATACCAGTACGGTGTAGAAATATATATAAACCTCGATCACAGTCCAACCGTCGAAGATGCGATTGCCGGTATCAAAGCCGGTTTTGAATGTATCCACATCGATATTTCCCAAGCCAACCACGAAGCCTCGCGCGAAGAAATTATCACCGGCACCAAGCAAGTGGTCGAAGCCGCCAAAAGCACTGGTGCATTGGTGGAAGCCGAAGAGCGCTATTTTCTGGGTTCGTCGAATTTGCACACCGAAAATATAGATTACGATGAAGTCAAAAAATATGAAACTAAGCCCGAAGAGGCGATTGATTTTGTAGCTAAAACCGGCATTGACACTTTTGCTGCCCAGATTGGCAACTTGCACGGGCTGTATCCGGTTCCAAAAGTGCTGGATCTTGAGCTACTCAAAGAAGTACGCGAAGCCATCGACTGCAATATTTCCCTGCACGGCGGCAGCGGTACACCGGGGCATTATTTTATCGAGGCAGTCAAAATCGGCGTCAATAAGATCAACATCAATAGTGATATGCGTGTCGCCTACCGCCAGACATTAGAAAGGGCCCTGGAAGAGAATCAATCAGAATACGCGGTCGTAAAATTGATGCCCAAAGTTATCGATGAGGTCCAAAAAGTCGTCGAAGCCAAAATCGACATGTTCAACAGCGCTGGCAAAGCTCAACCGAATTAACTTCTTATGTTAAAATAGCCATAAGGATTATGGCTCAAAAACAGATAGATGTACTGGCAGTCGGTAATGTCGTAACTGACGTTTTTATAAGACTACTTGATAGTGAAGCGACTGTGGAAAAGGGGCCAGATGGCTCGCGATTGAGCATGGCTTACGCTGCAAAAGTTCCGTTCGATCACTCAGAGGTCGTACCAGCTGTAGGCAACGCATCCAATGCGGCGGTGTCATTCGCGAAACTAGGGTTTGACTCGGGGCTGGTGGCCAATGTGGGCGGCGATGCGGGAGGAAGAGAAATTCTAGAAACTCTTCACCTGGCTGGTGTTGATACCCGATTTGTCCATATTAACCTTGATCGAAAGACCCAATCGCACTACGTTCTGTGGTACAAAGAGGAAAGGACAATTCTGGTAAGAGACAGTGTCGATTTTGCCTACCATTGGCCTCGGTTTCGGATTATTGATATTCCCAAGTGGATTTACTTTAGTTCTGTTGGTAAACACGACGTAGAATATGATGACCAATTGGCCGAATGGCTAGACGGTCACCCGCCGGTCAAACTGGCTTTCCAGCCCGGGACCTTCCAGATACAAACAGGAGCAAAGCGATTAAAGAAATTATACGAACGAGCGGAAATTCTGGCCGTTAACCGCGAAGAGGCTACCACAATTTCTGGCGGTAATCACGAAAATATACATGACCTTTTTGACCGTCTCCACGACCTCGGACCTAAAGTCGTGGCCATTAGCGACGGACATAATGGCGCCTATGCTAGTGATGGCCAAAACAGATACAAAATGCCGATTTATCCAGACCCCAAACCGCCGTTTGAACGTACCGGTGCCGGCGATGCCTTCACCTCCACCTTCGTGGCGGCTATTATGAAAGGCGCGACCATTGAAGCCGCCCTACTGTGGGCGCCGATCAACGCCATGAGCGTCGTCCAAAAAGTCGGCGCTCAGGCCGGTCTACTAAACGTTCACCAAATAGACCAGTACCTACGCTTGGCTCCTAGTTCATATCACCCCGAAAGGATGCAGTAGCGTGTCAGCCACTTTAGCAAGAATGCTTAGTAAGCCGGAAACGCAGGTCACCAAGTTCATCGAGCAGATGGAAGACAAATTTTGCTACCCAAGCCATGACGTGCGCTTGCTGGCCGAAGTCAACCAGGCCATTAAGGGCAAGATCGCTGACCTGGGGCTCGACCCCCTCGACACTACTGCACAGGAGCTTTACCACGCATTGCAGGCCAAGTTCACGGCCGATGCTGGCCAGATAGATAAAGCTTTGGGTGCGGATCCAAATACCCGATATGACAGCCGTCTAGCCCGGGCGATTGAGCTGTCCAAACATATAACAGGTGACGTGCAGGTCTGGACCCTAAAACCGGCAGCCGCCAAAGACCTCCTGCTAAAACTTCCCCCCAAAAAACTTATGAAGCAACTGGGCTATCGCTCGACGACCTCAATGCTCAAACATGAAAATATTGGCGAACTTTACCTGCTTGCGCCTTACGTTGAATCTAAGACCCGGCAAAGTGTACTAGCCAAAGCCACTGCTCATCTAGCCAGTAATGATTACGTTCTGAGTGCAGTGAATTTCGTCCATCCTGAAGTACCTCGCTGGCTAGCAATAGCCGAACCAGCCGAGTCAATCATCAGCAATAAATTAACTGGGGGAGTGACTGTCTGGCCAACAAGGAGCGTAATCGACGCGCCACTCATCAATCTGACACTGATGCTTTTGCAGGGGGTCCGGCAATTGGGCGTTAACATTGACGAAAAAGCGTTGGCAGCCATACATCCGATCTTGCAGTGGTGGACTAACATGGATCATTTAGTTTCGGTCCAGTCGCCGGGGCCGGTTTCACTAAATATCAACGATGTCGCCCATAATCATCTAAATTCTATCGATCACGAAAATAGTATTTCACTCCACGGCGCCAAAGCCCTGTGGGCTGAACTGACAAACCGCTACCAGTCAATGGCAACTGAAGTCGAGCAAGTCGCAGAAACGTCCGCCGAAAAACTAATGCCGGCGGTTTATGTAGCCGAGTACCAAGAGGCCTAAGGAGAAATGGTGAGATGAGCTCTCATTATCAAATCTGTGTTTCGGGGGCAGCTAAAGGGCCAAGTGCTGAAGTGGGCCGCAAACTGGCTATAGAAATTGGCGCGGCTATAGCGGGAGCTGGGCATAGCCTAATGACCGGTGCCACCACCGGCCTGCCTAACGATGCCGCCCGCGGCTATAAAAATGCCGGAGGTAAAATGAGCTTGGGCCTCAGCCCAGCCGCCACAAAAGTCGAACACGTCCTAAAGTACCGACTGCCGGTGCAGGATTACGACGCCATTTTGTATACCGGCCTGCACTACGGCGGCCGCGACGCTTTGCTTATTAACTCGGCCGACGCTGTTATCAGCATTGGCGGACGACTAGGTACGCTCCATGAATTTACCATCGCCGCCGAAACCCACACGCCAATTGGAGTTTTGGAAGGCGCCGGCGGTATCAGCGCCCAAATCGAGGGGCTACTTAAGCTTTTGCCCAACGCCAAGCCCGAGCTGGTGATTTTCGAAGAAGACCCAGACGAGTTAATCACTAAAATCACTAAATTGCTCGACAAACTCCATAGTCATTACCGCAGCATCTACAACTAGCCGCAAATTGGTACAATTAAGGGATGGCCAAATTCCATCTTAAGAGTGATTATAAGCCGACGGGGGACCAGCCGGCGGCGATTGCTAAGTTAACCGAGGGCTTAAAAAAGCCCGAGAAGCATCAGACTCTGCTTGGTGTAACTGGCAGTGGTAAAACCTTCACCATGGCCAATGTGATCAATAACGTCCAGCGGCCGACGCTAGTGTTAAGCCACAACAAAACTCTGGCCGCCCAACTCTACAACGAGTTCCGGCTGTTTTTTCCTGGTAACGCTGTCCATTACTTTGTCAGCTACTTCGATTATTACCAGCCCGAAGCCTATATGCCGCGTACCGATACTTATATAGAAAAAGATAGTGCCATCAACGAAGAAATTGACCGTCTGCGCCACGCCGCCACCTCGGCTCTGCTGTCCCGGCGTGACGTCATTATCGTGGCTAGCGTTTCATGCATTTACGGCATTGGTTCGGTAGAGGATTACGATAAGATGGCCGTTAGAGTTAAAACTGGCGAGCGCCGTCTGCGCGACAAACTACTGCGCCAACTAACCGACATCCAATACCACCGCAACGACACGGCCTTCGAGCGCGGTAATTTTCGGGTGAGGGGCGACGTAGTTGATATTTATCCAGCAGGTGAAGAAGCGGCTTACCGCATCGAGTTCTCTGGTGATGAGGTGGAGCGTATGACCCAGATCAACCCACTGACTGGTGAAATCGAGAAAATACTTAACAAGTTAACCATTTTTCCGGGCAGCCACTACGTAACGCCGCAGGAAAAACTAAAACGGAGCTTAAACAAAATTCGCGACGAAGCTGACGAGCGCATCAGCTGGTTTAAAAAGCAGAATGAATTGATTGAAGCCCAGCGACTTAGTGAGCGGGTTAAGTTCGACCTGGAAATGCTGGAACAAACTGGTTTTGTGAAGGGCATTGAAAATTACAGCCGCTATTTGACCAACCGCGAAGAAGGCCAACAGCCGGCGACACTGATGGATTATTTCCCCGATGATTACTTGCTGTTTATCGACGAATCGCATATGAGCATCCCGCAAGTCCGCGGTATGTACAACGGCGACCGGGCTCGCAAAGAAGTGCTGGTAGAACACGGTTTTCGCTTGCCTTCCGCCCTCGATAACCGGCCGCTGACTTTTAGCGAATTCGAGCGCCATATGAACCAGACGATTTATGTCAGCGCCACACCGGCGGAGTATGAGCTCAGCCGTAGTCCGGAACCAGTAAGCCAAGTCATCCGGCCGACCGGCTTACTTGACCCAGTTATCGAGGTCCGTCCGATTGAAGGTCAGATCGATGATTTGATCGCCGAGATCCGTAGTAATGTCGCTAAGCATCAACGGGTACTAGTCACTACTCTTACCAAACGGATGGCAGAGGACTTGGCCGAGTATTTGCAGGAGCTGGATATCAAAGTTACCTACATCCACAGCGAAGTAGACACACTGGAACGAACTGATTTGCTGCGCGACCTCAGGCTGGGCGTCTACGACGTCTTGGTCGGCATCAACTTGCTGCGTGAAGGCTTGGATTTGCCGGAAGTGTCGCTGGTAGCCATTTTGGACGCCGACAAAGAAGGCTTCCTGCGCAGCGAGCAAGCTCTAATTCAAACCGTTGGCCGGGCCGCCCGGCACGTCGAAGGTCGGGTCATTATGTACGCAGACGTCGTCACTGGCAGTATGCAGAGGACGATTGATGTGACTAATAGCCGACGGCGGATCCAAATTGCCCACAACGCAGAGCACGGCATAACGGCTACTAGTATCAGCCGAGCAGTCGGTGACATGTTGCCGCGGGCAGCTAAAGAAGCCAAACCAAAACTCGACCTGCGCAAAATTCCCAAAGATGAGTATAAGCACCTAATCCACGACCTGAGCGCGCAGATGGATTTGGCTGCCGCCAACTTGGAATTTGAAAAGGCAGCCGACCTACGCGATTTGATAGAAGAGGTTAAGGCTAAGCTATGATAAATGGTCTAAATATAATTAAAACTATTCAATCAAACGAACGTTACGATGCCTATGAGGCCGAACTTAAAGGTCAAAGGGTTTTTGCGAAGAAAGCTAAGACGACAAAAACCAAAGAGCTAATTTCGGGCGTTGCAAAAAACTCAGATATAGTAAACGCCTTAGGCTCGAGTTCAACTGATTTGCCTTTCAGAGCGCCACAGATTCTGGCCAACGAAGGCGGCTGGCTGATATCGGAATGGATTGACGGCAAATCCCTGGACGAAGACGTTATTTTGAACCCAGAATCTGTAGCCAATACGCTAACTGAGTTCTTTATAGCTTTTGATAATGAACCGGTTAAATCAAAGGACTTTCGGCAGATTTTCACAAAAGGCGGTCTTGAGAGTCGCATGAAAGAACGTATACCAGAAAATCTTGAGGTCGAGCAGAAAAAAATTTTGGAGGAAGCAAAAAAATTATTTGACAAACTTCAGCCTGAACTCGTACCAGCCTTGCAGGATGCCGACATCAAACCAGACCATATTTTTAACGACCCCAAAAACCCAGGCGGGTACGTGTTAGTTGACTCGGAACATCTGGGTTCACAGTGGCCACGCTTTTATGACCTAGGTAATAATTTTGACAAATTTTGGGTCCGTCAACAAAAAACTTTTTCGGTCGTCTTGCTCAAAACCTTTCTAGATCGCAGCGGCCTTGCTGGCGATGAAATCTTTAAGAATTTGTTGGCAACCCTACTTATTCGTGGCATATCATTGCACTGGGAAACCGACTATGACCCGGGAGCGCGAAGCTACAACATTCCTCGGGCGCAGGCTATGCTTAAAACTTGCCTAAAAGCTCGCAACCTCGATGATTTGTTATACTTGAGCTATAGAAGATGAGTAAATTGACCCGAGACGCAGTAATTAAGTTGGCGCAACTGTCCCGCCTTAAATTAACTGACGAGGAGATTGAGCGCTTCCGCTCGGAACTTTCATCGATCCTCGACTATGTGCAAATGCTCGATAAAGTTGACGTTAAGGGGCTGGAGCCAACCTATCAAGTGACCGGACTTAAGAACGTGATGCGAAGCGACAAGGTTAAAGACTACCAAGCCAAGCCGGAGGATCTAGTGAAAAGTGCACCGGCCATTGAAAAAAATCAGTTTAAGGTCAGACGGGTTCTATGAGAACAGGTTACGGATTACAGGTTACAGGTTACAGTCATTGGAAATTGGTCATTGATAAATCATTGAAAACTGATAATTGTAAATTGATAATTGTTCATGACGAGGCATCGTCATGAACGCTTGGCCTCCTATCGCTGATATTGCCGCGCGCGTTCAAAAAGCCGAGTTGAAAGCGGTAGATCTAGTTAGGCAATCACTGACTGAGATTGAAAAAAATAAAGAATTTAACGCTATTATCTCTACCGTCCAAGACCGGGCATTAAAGCGAGCTAAAGAAATCGATAGCCGAGCTAGCCAAGGCAAGAACGTTGGCCGGCTGGCCGGCGTGCCCTTTATTGCCAAAGACAACTTTTTGACATATGGGGGCCGGACAACGGCCGCTTCTAATATGCTAAAAGATTTTGAAGCACCTTACCAAGCTACGGCTATCGAAAGGCTGGAAGCCGAAGGTGCGATCTGCGTTGCCAAAGCTAATTTAGACGCCTGGGCCCACGGTAGCAGCACTGAAAATAGTGATTTTTTTACGACCAAAAATCCGCATGATAAAACTCGTGTCCCGGGCGGCAGTTCCGGCGGCTCGGCTGCGGCTGTGGCTCTTCATATTGTGCCGTTTGCGTTAGGTACTGATACTGGCGGTTCGGTTCGTTTGCCAGCCAGTTTTTGCGGCGTGGTTGGACTTAAGCCAACCTACGGACTTATTAGCCGTAATGGCATCGTGGCGATGGCCAGCAGCACTGATGTTGTGGGTCCGTTGACCCGCAGTACCGATGATGCGGCATTTGTGCTGGAGGTAATGTCTGGCAAAGACGACATGGATAGCACAACTATTGAAAAAGATCCGAAAGGTTACGGGTTAAAGGTTGCAGGTTACAGCTTGAAGGGTAAAAAAATAGGCGTAATCAAAGAATATATGACCGAAGGCTTACAGCCAGGCGTGAAGTCAGTTATCGAATCTGCAGTTGAAAAACTAAAAAACGCCGGTGCTGAGATTAGCGAAGTCAGCTTGCCAAGCCTACCGCTTTCTCTGGCCGTTTATTACATCATTTGCCCAGCCGAAGTCAGTAGTAACCTAGCGCGTTATGACGGCCAGCGCTTTGGACATAGCGCCAAAGCGGCCAAGAATCTCGATGACAGTTACTATGTGTCACGCGAGCAAGGTTTTGGCGCCGAGGCCAAACGGCGAATTATGATTGGCGCCCATGTGCTATCTAGTGGCTACTATGACGCCTATTACAAAAAGGCCCAAACCGTGCGTACTAAAATAATCAAGGAGCTAGGACAAGCTTTTTCTAAGAACGATTTTTTGCTTGGCCCGACTTCGCCGACCACGGCTTTTAAAATTGGTGCTAAGACTAGCGACCCTTTGCAGATGTATTTGACCGACATTATGACCGTGGCGGCTAACATCACCGGTATTCCTGCCATCAGCCTGCCAGCCGGCCTAGCTGGTAATTTATCCGTAGGGCTGCAAATTATGGCACCGCAACGAGCCGATCGAGATCTTCTGGCAGCTGCCAAAGCTTTTGAGGAGCTGGTATGACGATACTATTTCTGATTATCGTCATCGTTTTTGGCCTAGTAGTTTTATTTGCTCTGAGTCGCCTGGTCAAGCACAAGCCGCGCCGGCTTAACCGGCAATACTATCAAAAGAAATGGTTGGAAATTTTAGTGCGCGTCAAAACCTATGACGGCATGATTTTAGCTGTCATCGATGCTGATAAACTGCTCGATGAAGCTCTAAAAAAACGCGCTTACCGTGGTAAAACTATGGGCGAGCGCTTAGTAGCCGCCCAGCACGAAATTAGTGATAATGATGCCGTTTGGTATGCCCACAAACTACGCAACCGCTTAGTGCACGAACCGACCGTTCGCCTACGAAAAAACGAAGCCAAAAACGCCCTAGCTGGTTTTCGCCAAGGCTTAATAGACTTGGGGGCTTTATGAAATACATACCGACGATTGGCATCGAGACCCATGTCCAACTCAATACTAAGACTAAGCTATTTGCAGCAGTCAACAACGACGCCCGGGAAGCGCCGCCCAATACGCTTATCAGCCATATTTGCGTGGCAATGCCTGGCGCCCTACCGGTGCTTAACGCTGCTGCGGTTGACTTGGTTGCCAAAGCGGCACTAGCCTTAAATGTTAAACCGCAAAAATTTAGCAAATTTGATCGAAAGCATTATTTTTACCCAGATTTACCAAAAGGCTATCAAATAACCCAGTACGATCAACCGCTAATTGTTGGCGGTCATGTACATGTCAAATGCGAAGACGAAAAAATTTGCGTTGGTGTCACGCGGGCTCACCTGGAAGAAGACGCCGGAAAGAGCACCCACCCGGCTGGGGCAGATTATAGCCTGGTCGATCTCAACCGGGTCGGCACACCGCTGCTAGAAATAGTTTCTCAGCCGGATATGCACAGCCCAGCCCAGGCCAAGGCCTATGCCAGGGAACTTTATCTATTGATGAAATACGCTGGGGTAACCGACGGCGATATGTACCACGGCCATGTACGGTTTGATGTCAATGTCAGCATCAGCCAAGATCCCAAAGAGTTCGGCATTCGAGCCGAAGTCAAAAACCTCAATAGTTTTAGAAGCGTCGAAAACGCCGTGGCTTATGAGATTAAACGCCAAACCGAGTTATTAGAAAAAGGCGCTAGTGTTGTCCAAGAGACCCGCGGCTGGGACGAGGCCACGCAAAAAACTACCTCACAGCGCGACAAAGAAGAAGCCCACGATTACCGCTATATGCCAGAACCGGATATCCCGCCGATTGAGCTGGACGATAAATACATCGAGCAAATCGAAAAACAAATGCCCGAGCTGCCGCCGATGATCAGGCAAAAACTGGCCAATATTAAAATCGAATCTAAGGTTATCGAAGATATCTTAGACCAGCCCGAAGCAGTACCGGTTGTCCTGGAAGTCTTAGAAAGCGCAGATGCCGAGACTGCTCGGCGGGCGGCCTTTTGGCTGCTGCATTCGCGAGCGGGGGGCCAGGTTAATGTCGACGCAGTCATCACACTTTCCAAAATGATAGATGAGGACAGGCTAAATTCGACGGCCGCCAAAACTGTCTTTGAAGAAATGAGTAAATCAAAAGATGATCCGCAAATAATCGCGCAGCGTTTAAAGCTGGTTCAGGTTTCAGACGAGGTGGCGATTAAAAAAATCGTAGCTGAAGTTTTGGCGAATAATCCTAAGGCTGCCGAAGATGTCAAAAACGGCGAAGTCAAAGCCATCGGCTTTTTAGTCGGCCAAGTCATGGCCAAAAGCAAAGGTCGAGCCAACCCGGAAGTAGCTCAAAAACTTATCAAAAAACAACTTGGAGGGTAGGCAATTCGGTTGTCTCCCATTTTGCTTAGAGGTATACTATTAGTATGGAAACAGCCGCCGAAACATTACTTATCGTCGTCAGCTCGATATTATCAGTCTTTTTAATTATTCTCTGCGTCACGGCAATCTATGTTATCAGAGTTGTAAAACGGGTGAACCAGATGGCCGACCGCGCAGAACACATGGCTAGCAGTGTCGAAAATGCAGCCGAAGCAGTTAAAAATACGGCCGCGGCTATGCCGCTTGTCCGCTTGATCGCTAAAGTAGTTTCTGTCGCCCAAAAAAGAAGTAAGAAAGGATGAAATATATGTCAAGAAAAGATGAACACACAGGACGAAAATTTGCCTTGGGAGCGTTAATGGCCGGCGCGGTCGGCTACGTAACTGGCATCTTAACAGCGCCTAAAAGCGGTAAGGAAACCAGGGAAGATATCGCCGACAAAGCCGAAGACCTAAAAGAGGGGGCTGAGGACCAACTACAAGCGGTTCACGATGAGTTAAATGAACTTATTCAAACTGCTAAGAATAAATCAGTGGCGCTGGGATCTAGGGCCCGCGTTGATTTTAACGAAGCTGTCGTGCACGCCAAAGACGCCCAAAATAAAGCCAGTCACGTACTCAAGGCAGTTAGAGCTGGGCAGGCTGACGATCCTGCGCTAAATAAGGCCATAAAGCAAGCCAAGCAGGCCCAAAAAAACCTTAGCAAATTCTTGAAATCATAAAAATTAGGAATCAGCAATTAGCAAATAGCTATTTCCTGATTTCTATTTTCTAGTTTCTGACTTCGTTTAATGCCGCTAGTCTATAATTGAACTTAATGAAAGTGGAAATCCCGAAGCTCAAGTCTAGCGACTACGTGCATCTGCACAACCATAGCCAATATTCCTTATTGGACGGGTTGACCAAAGTGCCGCAACTGATAAAGTACGTCAAGGAAAAAGCTATGGACGCGGTTGCTATCACCGACCATGGCACTATGAGCGGAGCTATTGAGTTTTATAAAGAGGCTCGGGCTGCAGGCATCAAACCAATAATAGGCATGGAAGCCTACATAGCGCCGCGCAAGCATACTGATAAAGAATCCGAAAAAGACCGGCAGTATTACCACTTGACCATGCTGGCTATGGACAACAAAGGTTATCAGAATTTGATGCGGCTATCGACGCTGGCCAACTTGGAAGGTTTTTATTACCGGCCGCGTATCGACCACGATCTATTGGAAAAATACAACAGTGGCCTAATCGTGCTTTCGGGCTGTATGGGAGGCGAAGTCAGCGACGCCTTGCGACAAGGTCAGTACCCCCGGGCCAAAGAAATCGCTCAGTGGTACCATAAAATTTTTGGCGACCGTTATTACATAGAACTAATGGATCACGGCCACCCCAAACACCCGTCGGCGTGGACGGAGCAAGAGGAAGTTAACGCTCAACTACTCAAACTGGCGAAGGAGCTATCTATATCAGCAGTAGTAACCTGCGATGCCCATTATCTAAGACACGACGACCAAGAAGCTCACGAGATTTTGCTGTGTGTCCAGACAGGCGCCTTTTTATCAGACGAAGGCCGGTTCAGTTTGAAGGATTTCGACTTGCACGTTATGGACCTGACAGAAATCATCAAGAGATGGGGAGGAACGAACCCCGAGCTTATTACAAACACCAAAGCCATTGCCGGACGCTGCAAAGTTGAAATTGAACTGGGCAACATTCTGATCCCTAAATTCCCAACACCCAAGACCGAAACCGAAAAAAGTTTGCTGAATAGTCTTGTATGGCAGGGGTTGGCTTGGCGCTATGGCAGCAAGGACCGCCAAATGACGTTCAGTCTTACGCCAGCCCAAGCCCAAAAAATTCTCAAGCCGGAAATAATTGAGAGGGCAAATTACGAACTCGGTGTAGTCGGCAAGATGGGTTTTAACGGCTATTTCCTGATTGTTGCTGATTTTATCAACTGGGGGAAAGACCGCGGGATTGTTTTTGGACCCGGACGGGGGAGTGCCGCAAGCTCAATCCTAGCGTATGCCATGCGTATTACGGAAATTGACCCGCTTAAGTACGACCTACTTTTTGAGCGATTTTTGAACCCGGACCGTATTAGCATGCCGGATATGGATATTGATATCCAGGATTCGCGGCGCGACGAAGTAATTAATTATTGCATTGAAAAATACGGCCGTGATCGCGTGGCTAATATTGTGACATTTGGTCGGATGGCCGCTCGTAACTCTGTCCGCGATGTCGCTCGAGTACTGCAGGTACCATACGCCGAGGCCGACCGCTTAGCTAAAATGATTCCGCCGCCCACCCAGGGGCGCCACACTCCTTTGGCACTACATCTAAATGATGTCGTCGAGCTCAAGTCCGAAAATGACAATAATCCTCAGGCCAAGCGGGTGTTCGACCTAGCGATCAAGCTGGAGGGTACAATCCGGAGTCACGGCGTGCACGCCGCAGGAGTGGTTATCGCACCCGATGACATTGTTAAGTTCACGCCACTTGAAATGGCTCAGAAAGGCGTTATTGCCACTCAGTATTCGATGAACCCAATAGAAGACCTAGGTCTGCTCAAGATGGATTTTTTGGGACTTTCTAACCTGACGACTATCAAAAACGCCCTGAGAATAGTCAAGAAAGTTTATAAGCAAGATATAGACATTGCGCTGATTCCACTCGACGATAAAAAAACCTTCGAGCTTCTGCAAAAAGCTGAAACTACCGGGGTATTCCAGCTAGAGTCGGCCGGCATGAGGCGCTATCTAAAACAGCTTAAGCCGACCGAGTTTGAGGATATAATTGCCATGGTAGCGCTGTATAGGCCCGGGCCGATGCAGTGGATCGATGATTTTATCGCCCGTAAACACGGCCTGCGTCAAATCAGCTATATGCATCCGGTGATGAAAGACGCCCTGCAAAACACCTACGGTGTGATAGTTTACCAAGAACAGGTTATGCAAATCAGCAAAGATCTGTGCGGATTTTCTGGTGGACAAGCCGATACGCTTAGAAAAGGTATCGGCAAAAAAATTCCGGAAGTCCTGGCCAAAATGAAAACCCAGTTCATCGAAGGTGGTGTAAAGCACTCCAAGGCCGACCGAAAAATGATGGAGCGTCTGTGGACCCAGCTGGAGGAATTTGCCGCCTATTGTTTCAACAAGGTGCATTCAGCCTGCTACGGCTTGATCGCCTACCAGACGGCCTATCTCAAGGCCCACTATCCAACCGCATTTATGGCGGCGCTGATGACCAGCGACTACGATAATATTGATCGGCTGGCTATCGAAATTACCGAGTGCAAACACATGGGTATTGAGGTCCTGCCGCCGGACGTTAATGAATCATTTCACGAATTCGCCGTCGTTCCAGGCAAAAATCAAATACGCTTTGGCCTGGATGCTGTAAAGAATGTTGGCCACGGCGCTGTCGAAGAAATATTGCGAGCTCGGCAGAAACTGGGCGGTAAGTTCGATACGCTTGAAGACTTTTGTCAAAACGTCCGCACCCAAGCAGTGAATAGGAAAGGCCTTGAAAGTTTGGTAAAATCCGGCGCTTTAGATAAATACGGTGATCGTAGCCAGCTGATCCACAACATCGACAACATTCTGGCGCTTTCCAATCGGTTGCAAAAAGATGCTGCCGCCGGCCAGGTTGGCCTCTTTGGTGAAGATAGCTCCGCTGGCATGGCGCCTAGCCTGAATTTAGAGACAGCTACTGTTCAGTTTTCTGCCGGCGAACAGCTACAGTGGGAGCGTGAATTGCTGGGGCTATATTTGAGCAAACATCCGCTTGAGAACTTTGAAGCAATTCTAGCCGATCAAACAGTCAAATTGACTGACC
>JBBTWK010000045.1:0-9064 GCA_038062805.1 Patescibacteria group bacterium | reverse complement strand
TGCCCGGTCTGTACAGGCTTGGGCAACCGGTTGGAGGTTGACCCGGAACTAGTTATTCCAAATGGTCGTCTGACCATTGCCGAGGGCGCCATCCGACCCTTTAACCGCATTAACACCGACGCCTGGTGGATGAAAAAACTTCAAACCGTGGCTGAGCGGTATAACTTTAGTCTCCACGTCCCAACCGGCGAACTGAGCAAAAGCCAGCTGGACAAAATAATGTATGGTACTGGCAGCGAAACCTACAGTGTCTCCTTGGGCGTCGGCCGGACGTTTAATACAACTTACGAAGGCGTGGTTCCCAATCTGGAGCGGCGGCACAAGGAGACCGAGAGCGACTTTATTCGCCGTGACATCGAAAAATATATGCAGGAACGCCCTTGTCACGCTTGCGGGGGCAAGCGCCTCAAACCCGAGGTCTTGGCTGTGACAGTCGTCGGGAAATCCATCACGGATATCTGTGAGATGGACATCGATAAAACTCTCGACTTTTTTGCCGGAATTAAACTAAATGCCACCGAAGCCAAAATTGCCGCCCAGATTCTAAAAGAAATCAACTCTCGACTGAAGTTTTTGCAGGACGTAGGGCTAAATTATTTGAACCTGGCGCGCAGTGCTGTCAGTTTGTCGGGCGGCGAAGCTCAGCGTATTCGTTTGGCCACCCAGATCGGCTCGGGCCTGCAAGGCGTACTGTATGTTTTAGATGAACCAAGCATCGGTCTGCATCAACGCGATAACAAGCGTTTGCTCAGCACTTTGAAGAAACTGCGCGATCTCGGCAATACCGTAATTGTCGTTGAGCACGACGAAGAAACCATTAGAAGTGCCGATTTTTTGGTCGATATTGGCCCCGGTGCTGGTATCCACGGCGGTAAAATCGTGGCTACTGGTTCGCCAGACCTAGTTGCTAAAGTTAAAAATAGCATTACTGCCCAATTTTTGCGTGGCGAGCGGAAAATCAACACCCCCCAAAAACGCCGCCCGGGCAACGGGTGCGAACTGTTCATTAAAGGGGCGCGCGAAAACAACCTCAAAAACCTCGACGTTAGTATCCCACTCGGGCAGCTGGTGGTTGTCAGCGGCGTATCCGGCTCGGGCAAGTCAAGTTTGATTAACGATATTTTAGCTAAGGAATTATCAGCACGGCTGATGCGAGCCCAAACAGTGCCCGGCCGGCACAGTGACATCGAAGGCATAAAAAATCTTGATAAAGTGATCGTAATAGACCAATCGCCGATCGGTCGCACACCGCGCTCCAATCCGGCAACATATACAGGAGTCTTTACGCCTATCCGTGAACTCTTTGCGGCCACGCCGGAAGCTAAATTGCGAGGCTATAATCCGGGGCGCTTTAGCTTTAATGTCAAGGGTGGCCGCTGCGAAAACTGTTCCGGCGACGGTGTCATAAAAATCGAGATGCACTTCTTGCCGGATGTCTACGTAACCTGCGAAGTCTGCCACGGCAAGCGCTACAATCGCGAAGCTCTCGAGATCCATTACAAAGGTAAAGCTGTCAGCGATGTGCTGGAAATGACAACTGAACAGGCGCTAGAATTTTTTGCGGTCGTCCCATCGATTGCCCGAAAACTACAAACTCTAGTCGATGTCGGCCTAGGTTATATAACTCTTGGGCAGCCAGCCACGACACTGTCAGGCGGTGAGGCCCAGCGCGTAAAATTAGCCACCGAACTTAGTCGCCGTCCCACTGGCCGCACGCTATATATTCTCGATGAGCCGACGACTGGTTTGCATATGGCCGATGTCGAAAAACTATTGCAAGTTCTACACGCCCTGGTTGATGCTGGCAATAGTATGATTGTGATTGAACACAACCTAGATGTTATTAAAAATGCCGACCAGGTTATAGATTTGGGGCCAGAAGGCGGCGACGCGGGCGGGAAAGTGATTGCGCAGGGCACTCCCGAACAAGTCGCTAAAATTGCAAAAAGCTACACCGGCCAATTCCTATCCAAAATACTCGGGAGTGCCCGGTAACAAATTTCCGGACGGTACTTCGCCTTGAGTATCTGTTAGTCAAAAAGAGGCTTGGTTGAAGAACTTCTCACAAAATAGTCACCGACTATTTTGCTCGTCAAACAACTTCAACCAACCAAGTACGCCTCTTTTTCACAACATCTACGTCAGGGCTTCGGCACATGTCCGGAAATTTGTTACCTTCGCACCAAGAAGACCCCCTCATGATTTCAAGAGGAGGGCTATGTAAATTACGGGCATGCGTAGCTCACCTGAGGAGATGTAGTAAAACAGTCTGGGCTTGGCTTCCTGCAGTTGTTTGACGAAATTAATATGCCGCTGGCATATTAACGAGGAGTTCTGCGGGCAAAGACTGCTTTTACTACAGATGCATCAAGTGAGCGGAGACGCCCGAAATTTACATAGCCCGACGGAAGTAGTGCTGCCAGTCTTCTTTGGCCATAGCCGCTAAGCGACGCCGTGTATCTGGATTTCTAAAGATATGCCAAGCAGCTATGGCTACCAAAATATTAGCCGAAATTATTAGCGACCAAATAAAGTATTTATCAATACCCGGGAATGAACTGCCGATTAAATAACCGACCATCGGCAAACCTACGCCCCATAAGATACCGCCCAGAAGATTATAAAAAGCGAACAACTGCCACTGCATCTTACCCATACCAGCCACGACCGGGGCAAAAGTCCGTATATAGGCGATAAAGCGGGCAAGTATAATCGTTTTGCCACCATGCTTATTGTAAAAAACTTGGGCATGTTTTATATAACTTCGCCGGAATAGAAGGCCGTTTTTTCGCTTAAAAACCTTTGGGCCAAGCCGGCGGCCAATCCGGTAGCCAACGTTATCGCCTATGATTGCGGCAATCACCGTAACTACTATCAGCCAAACAATCGGCAACTTGCCTTGGCCGGCAAAAAAGCCGGCGGCTAGCAAAAGTGTGTCGCCAGGAAAAATAAAGCCAAACAGCAGACCGCTTTCGGCAAAAACTATCAAACCGATAGCTAGCAGACCACCACCCTGGACAATGTGCTCGCTGTTGAACCACATAACTCTTTAATTGTATCTCAAATCTGATATAATAAACGGGACATAAAATTTACCCGCACCTCCGCCTCGGCGGATTAGGTGGGTAAGGGAGTGAGAGTTGACCAGTTTAGATACGCCATTAAAATTGTTTCGTCGCACCACAGTCCGCAAAAAACTAGCTTCGTTGCGGGCCGATGGGCAAGTACCGGCGGTTATCCATAATCACGGCGCGGCGTCTATTTATGTTATGGCTTCGGAACTCGAGCTTGGCAAGATCTACCGTGAGGCCGGCAAGCACCATCCGTTGAACCTGAACGTCGACGACCAAAAATTCCTAGTCCTCATTAAAGATGTCCATTACCATCCCGCCAAACGCCGCATGGAGCACGTCGTATTCCAGGCTATCCGCCAGGACGAAAAAGTTGAGGCCGAAGTGCCAATTCACTTGGAAGGCGAGATTCCAGCCGAAAAAGTTGGTCTTATGGTGCTACATCAGCTTGACCACGTACAAGTCGAGGCTCTACCTAAAGATTTAATCGATGAATTCAAAGTCGATGCTTCCAAATTAGCCGAAATAGGCGATCAAATTACAGTAGCTGACCTGGTCGTGCCCGAAGGTGTCACGATTTTAACAGAAGCTGACCACCCAATAGCCAGAGTTGTTGAAACCAAAGCAATGATTTCAGAGGAAGAGTTAGCCGCCGAAGCCGAAGCCGCTGCGGCTCAAGCTGCCGTTGCTGAAGGGGAAGAAGGTGTCGAAGGTGAAGCCAAGCCGGCTGAAGACGGCGAAGCGCCTGCAACTGAACCTCCAGAAGCTAAATAAGCCCCCGGACTAAAATACTTGACTTGCTTGCCCCGCACCAAATCCTGGATGAGGAAGAAGAAGAATATCCCTATTTCGGAATATCAAGATTTTGGTGCTGGGGTTAAGTATTATTTAGTCATCCAGGAAGCCGCCGGATTGATGGGCCCAGAGCCGGGCGTAGACGCCGTCTTTTTGTAAGAGTTCTTGGTGTGTGCCTTGTTCAACAATTTTGCCTTCCTCCAAAACCACGATCCGGTCCATACGCTGGATAGTGCTCAGACGGTGGGCAATAACTATTGCTGTTCGGCCTTCCATCAATTTCCACAAAGCATCCTGGATTAACTTTTCGCTTTCGGAGTCCAATGCACTAGTGGCTTCGTCTAACACCAGGATTGGTGCATTTTTGATCATCGCCCTGGCAATGGCAATTCGCTGACGCTGACCGCCTGACAACTTTACACCCCGTTCGCCGACCAACGTATCATAGCCCTGGGGTAGGTCCTTAATAAATTCGTGGGCATGGGCCAGCTTAGCGACACGAATTACCTCTTTTTCTGAAGCATCCATATTACCGTATCCGATATTGTCGGCTAGAGACCGGTGAAAAAGCGAGGGGTCTTGTGGCACATAAGCAATATTAGCCCGTAGCTGTTGCTGCTTAACCGTTGCTATGTTTTGGCCGCCAATTAGAATCTGGCCTTTATCAATGTCCATAAACCTCAGCAAAAGCGTGGTGATAGTAGTTTTGCCACCGCCCGAATGTCCTACCAGTGCAAGTTTCTCCCCCTCGCGAATGTTCAAATTTAAATTACGGAATAAGTGCTTGCCAGTTTTATCTGAGTATTGGAACGTAACATTCTTAAATTCAATCGAACCCTTAAGCGGTGTGAAGGCCTGTGCGTTTTCAATATCGCTAACCTTCGGCGGTTCTATCAATAGTTCGGTAAACTGGGCGGCGTCGGTAATAGACGATTCGATGTTTCGATATATTTGGTTGAACTTCCACACTACCCCACTAATGTTGGCAAAGTAAGTAAACGATACAAAAACCGCCTCGATATTAAGCGCGCCGTTGGACGACAGCGCGAGCGCGATAATAAGCCCCAGCATATTAGTAAACACATACAACGGAGATAGCAACATCTCGATCTTGATGGTGTTATAGTCCCAGGCTTTTAGAGTTTTGCTCATGTAATCCTGCGCGTTCCCCAAGTGTCTTTTGGCTTCGTATTTTTCTTGGGCGAAGGAGCGGACAGTCGTCATATTGGCAATCGTATCCGCGATATTGCCAGCCATTGCGTTGCTGGCGGCCTCTCTTTTTATAACTAATTTTTGACGACGTCTAACAAGCGGAATAACAATCATGCCGGCAATCAATAAAAGGACTAACAGGCTAAAGACCAGCCATGGTGAATAGTGCCACAAAACAAATCCAGCAAAGAAAATCGGGATGAGGGAGGAGGTAACATTAAATGCCAGCGTATCCATAAGATCTTCGTATCTGCGGCCAAAACCAATCGCTTTTTTGGTCAGGGAACCCGCGAAGTTATCGTTAAAGAATGACTGGTCTTTGGCGTAGAGATAGTTCATCGCTTGTACATAAAGACGCTCCATGCCTCTCGTTTCAGCTCGGCTAAGAGCCAACATGGCTATTCTCCAAAGAGCTTCGCCAACCAGCCATAGCCCAACAAAGAGCAAAATATAAGGCAGAAGCTGAGAGGCGCCGGGATGTGCATTGTTAGTGTAGGTGGCTAGAATTTTAGCCACGATAAGCGGCGGAACATAAGCTACTAGGATATTGCCGATTCCGGGCAGCACTAAAGCAGGCCCAGTGAAATACCAATCTCGCAGTGCCTGCCGCCAATAGTGCTTGGCGGCCAGCCGCATAGCTTGTACGTTACGTTTTTCGTCCATGGCGCAGCCTCCTAGCTACGCTTATTAGTTAATTTTAGCTGCTTTTTTGCTTGCCCCGTACCAAAACCTGAGCGGAATAGTCTGCAATCAGATTATGGAGCGTCAAGTTTTGGTGTCGGGGTTTATAAAGAAGACTAACAGGGCACAAAAGGAGTAGCTACTGTCGCTTCTAATTTTGTAAACTTTTTCATCTTAGCCACTCCTTTCTACCTGTTAAATAATAAGTTACAACAGTCTAACACCTTATAATCAGGGGTGTCAAATCTGTGTTAGTCTAATACGTGCATTATGGCAAAACGACTGGATGAAAAATTAGCTAAGTTACCAACGTCACCCGGGGTCTATTTTCATAAAAATGCCGCCGGCGAAATTATATATATCGGCAAAGCCGCTAATTTGCGCAACCGTGTTCGCCAGTACTTCCACCCTTCGACTTTGCTCGGGGCAGGGGCCAGTGATCTCAAAACAGCACAATTGGTAAATGAAATCGCCGATATCGATTGGACAGAGGTAGAAACCGAGGTTGATGCGCTATTTTTAGAAGCCGAATTGGTGCGGCGTTATATGCCGCCCTACAATATCTTACTGCGCGACGATAAAAGTCTCAGCTACGTGCGGATTAATTATAAAAGTGATTACCCCACAGTTGCATTTATCCGCCAGCCGCTTGACGATGGGGCGCAATATTTTGGCCCATATATCAGTATTAACGAGGTCAAAAAAGCCCTGCGCTATTTACGTCGGGCTTTTCCCTACGCTAGCTCTAAGCCCGTAAATCAAAAGCGGGCCGGCCTGCACTACCACCTAGGGCTTGACCCCGGGCTGGAAGACGGCCGCACCAGTCTGGAAGATTATCGTGCCAACCTGCGGAAACTGATGAAGTATTTACGCGGTAACCGTCTAGCATTGGTGGGGGAGATTGAAAGGGAAATGAAAGCGGCAGCTAAAGCCAGGGATTTCGAGCTGGCAGCCAAGTTGCGCAACCAGCTATTTTCATTGCAGGCGCTAAAACGCCAAGTACTATTTTCGGACCGAGAAATGTTAGATGCTAGCAAGGATCAAGCGCTGGTTGAACTCGCCAAACTGCTGGGACTCTCGGCGCCACCGCGCCGAATCGAAGGCTATGATATCAGTCACATTCAAGGGACTGATACGGTCGCTAGTATGGTGGTATTTATTAATGGTCTGCCGTCGAAAACCGACTATCGAAAATTTAAGATGCGCTTGCCCGGCAATGATGATTTCGGCCATATGGCAGAGACTATCAAACGGCGTTTGCGCGTTGAGAATATCAATAAATGGGGTAAGCCGGACTTAGTATTAATTGATGGCGGTAAGGGCCAGCTATCAGTAGCCACAGCGGCTCGCGATAACGTTGGCCAGTCTAAGGTTCCGATGATTGGACTGGCCAAACGGTTCGAGGAAATCATCGTGCCCAAAGAAAGGGGTTTTGACATAGTGGCATTGCCGGAGAGTAGCCATATCGTGAAATTACTACAACGTATCCGCGACGAATCTCATCGTTTTGCCACCGTCTACCACAGTATGTTACGAGGCAATCGTCAAACTGCCAGTTTACTTGACGATGTTCCAGGTATTGGCCCGGCAACTCGGAAAAGACTTATCAGACACTTCGGTTCAATGCGGGCATTGTCAGCGGCCAATGAATCACAGCTCCAAAAAGTCCTAGGACCCAAAACCGGTAAGGCGGTCGCAAAATACCTGGCTGCCTTCAAAAATTGATACAATAATAGTGATGCAGCATTTCGCAGTTAAGCTTTTAATACGTTGGTTCGTGTCGGTACTTGGGTTGTGGGTGGCGGCATCGTTACTCGGTGGTAGCCGTTTGAGTATTGGTGCAGGACTAGGCACTGCAGCCGGCGCCGGTTTGTTTCTAGCACTTGTAAATATGGCACTCAAACCAATTTTGGTCATTTTATCTTTCCCGGCCATAATTTTTTCTTTAGGTCTTTTTATGCTGGTGCTCAACGGCTTTCTAATACTAATTGCCAGCTGGCTTTACCGCCCGCTGTACGTTAAAAATCTAGGAGTGGCTATTGTAGCTGGTATAATCGTTGGGTTAGTCAACTTCTTGGTGAGTAAAGTTTTGGAGGATGTAAAAAAATGAATATTTGGAACTACATTACCATTGTATCGGTCGTGCTACTCATCATTCTGATTTTAATTCAGACTCGAGGAGCAAGCCTGGGCGCTGGACTGGGCGGCAGCGGCGAGGTTAACACTCTCAGACGTGGCTCGGATAAAACTATTCACCAGCTGACGATTATTTTGGTTTTTATTTTTGCGGCCAGTATCCTGATGACCATCGTTTCCCAATAACCCGAAAACACGCACCGTCCGCCCTGCTGTCTGGCATAGCCAAACACGCCGGCGGACTTTTGGCGCGCTGCTATGTTACCGACTGCGGTACTGCCTCACTGTATGCCAGATACAGCTTAGTCCGTTCCTCGTCGGCGCCTTACAGCACATCCAAATACGTGATTTTGGGAAGTGCGGTGCAGGTGTCTGGAGTGGTAAAGTATTTATATGGCAGTAATTGACATCCGGACCAAAAGACGCTGGCGGCGAGATTTCCACAAAAGTCGCCGCGGGGCGGTTGAGCTCGGCCAACAAGCCGACCAACAAATAGAAAAGCTGTTGCTGCGGCGCTTTGACCGCTTACTGTCAGTACGACGGTTTGTTTTTTTGTGGATAGCGCTGTTTGTGGCCTTAATTCTTTGGACATTTTTTCAATCCCGCGGTCTGTCCGCTTATTACCAATCACTCCAGCCAGTTCCGGGCGGAATTTACAGTGAAGGAATCAACGGAACATTTACAAATGCCAACCCGCTTTATGCTTCTAGCGCTCCTGATCGGGCAGCCAGCCGGCTAGTTTTTGCTGGGCTATTTAAATACGACAACGGCAATAATTTGGTAGGTGATTTAGCCCAGGACTTCGTCTTGGGGCCGGCTCCAACGCACTACACAGTGCACTTAAAAAAGAATTTAACTTGGCACGACGGCCAGCCGCTGACCGCCCGCGACGTTGTTTTTACCTTTAACACCATAAAAAATATTGAGTCCCAGACATCGCTTTATAATGCCTGGAAGGACATCGCCGTGGCCGCACCGGATGATTATACGGTGACCTTTGATCTACCTACTCCGTTGTCCTCATTCCCGCATTCAATGACAGCCGGAATAATCCCAGCGCACTTGCTAAAAAATATTCCGGCTGCCGGTCTGCGCAGTGCGCCATTTAACGCTGCGCCAGTTGGCGCCGGACCATTTATCTGGAAATACGTCGAAGTGTTGGGTAGCCC
>JBBTWK010000044.1:0-2288 GCA_038062805.1 Patescibacteria group bacterium | reverse complement strand
TTATTTGGTTTATCCTATAGTCGATCCGGGCTTGGAGCTGCAGCAAAAGCGATAATAAATAGGACTATACAAAAACCCACAAATAGAGAAGATATTAATATGCAAGAAACGAAACTTTATACCGACGGGGGGTCAAGGGGCAATCCTGGGCACTCAGCCGGGGCTTTTGTAATCTGTAAAATGGACAACAACGTTGTAGAAAAGTCTGGTTTCTATATCGGAATTACCACCAACAACCAAGCTGAATACCAAGCTTTATTGAAAGGACTACAAAGAACTCAGGTACTTGGCATCCGGAAACTAAATGTGTTCATGGACAGCGAACTGATAGTCAAACAGCTTAACGGACTTTATAAAATCAAAAACAAAGGCCTCGAGCCGCTTTACCTCCAAGTCAAAGATTTAGTCGCCGGCTTCGAGGAAATTTCTTTCACCCATGTGTCCAGGGCCTTAAACAAAGAAGCCGACGAAGAAGTTAACCGTATCTTAGACGAAAAGGCAGCTGTAATTTAACCCCTTTCGTGTTATAATCTTAAGCGGTCTGGATTAACGATTGGCCGCCCCACCCAATTTGCGAAGGCAAATTGGGGAACCCAAATCTGAAAGATTTGGGTGGGGAGGAAAGTCCGGGCAGCAAAGGGAAATGGCAGTTGCTAACGGCAACCGGGGGGAACCCCAGGGAAAGTGCCACAGAAACGACACAACCTATCTTCCTAAAGAAGATCGGAAATGGTGAAACGAGTGGGGTAAAAGCCCACAGCTCCGACGGGCGACCATCGGAGGAGGTAAACCCTGCCTGCTGCAAGGAGATATGCCGCATATAGAGTACCCGCTCGCGGCAGCATCATAAGAACCGCTCGATCTACTAGGCAACTAATAGACTAGATAGATGGCCAAATAAAACAGAACCCGGCTTACGGTTAGTCCAGACCACTAGAAAACTGCTACAAAGAAGAGCAGTTTTTTAGTTATAGAAGATAATTATTTTTTTGCGGCGGCTTTGACAACTGCCTCGAATGCTTTGGGCTCGTTGACGGCTAACTCAGCCAGGATCTTACGGTCGAGGCTGATACCAGTGACTTTAAGTCCAGCAATCAGTCGGCTATAGGTAGTTCCATGAGCCCTAGCACCGGCGTTAATACGGGCATTCCATAGCTGTCGGAAGGTGCGCTTACGGTTGCGACGGTCGCGATAAGCGAATTGAAGAGCTTTTGTCGTGGCTTGTTTACCGCGCTTAATACTTGAGCGATGGGCTTTGGTCATACCCCGCGTCGCGCGACGAATTTTGACATGACGTTTGTGGGAAGCCACACCCCGTTTTACCCTCATAATGCACACCTCGCGCGACCATTAACCATTAACTGTTTACCATTTTCCATACATTTACCATGAGCTATTAATGGTTGACC
Organism: Patescibacteria group bacterium; assembly: GCA_038062805.1. Taxonomy (GTDB): domain Bacteria; phylum Patescibacteriota; class Saccharimonadia; order Saccharimonadales; family UBA10212; genus UBA6824. The sequence continues at coordinate 879 of JBBTWK010000044.1, read as the reverse complement.
ATAGATAACAGTGAACGGATAACATACTGTAAACGGTGAACTGTAAACGGATAATGGGAATGACGTAGTCATGACTAGACCCCTAACTGCCGCTTAATATTCTTGGCTTGCTTGCCCTCCAAGACTTCCACGCCAGCAAAGCGGCGCTTACGGGAGGCGCTTTTCTTTTCCAAAAAGTGCCCACCACCAGCGTGTCGACGGACTACTTTGCCAGTTTTAGTGATTCGCACTCGTTTCTTGGTGCCGCTATGGGTCTTTATCTTAGGCATCCGGAGCTCCTGGCAAGTAAGTTTTCAGTCCTAAAAATGCCCTTGATGGCTGCAGCCAAGCAAAATATCCCTCAACGTAGTTACTACTACGCTTCACTCTATTTTGTTGTCTTCGCACATCAATCATCATTTTTATCTCCTGAAAATTACTCCCCAGGAGCTCCCTACTTCTTTCTTATAACAAAACTCAGCTGACGTCCCGCAAAAACGGGTTCTTGATCGACGGCTATTCCTTCGCCGAGTTCATTCACCACCCGATCGGCCAGCTTAAAGCCCAAATCTCTATGGGCTAATTCTCGTCCCCGATAGATTACCGCAATTTTGACTTTATGTCCAGCCTCTAAAAAGCTGGTAACCTTGCGCAATTTGACCGATAAGTCGTGATCACTAATCTTTAAGCCCACGCGCATCTGCTTCATATCCAGTGTCTTGGTTTTTTGCCGGTTTTTTTGCAGCTGCTTAGTGCGCTGATAGTTATATTTTCCCCAGTCGACAATTTTGGCTACTGGCGGGGTTGTGTCAGCCGAAACCATGACCAGGTCAAGACCCGCTTCCCCAGCAGCCTGCAGTGCCGCAGCTTATGAAATTACGACTAATTGTCTGCCATCAT
>JBBTWK010000043.1:9338-18340 GCA_038062805.1 Patescibacteria group bacterium | reverse complement strand
TTCTGTAACCTACAACCTGTAACCTCTAACCTCTTTCGAAGAGCTGGATGAAATCTTGAGTTTTGGTCAGCTTATAGCCGGCTTTTTTGGCGACTTTGGTGAGTTTTTGGTGTTGGGGAGGCAGGGATTCGGTAAAAATATACTTAGGCTGCCGAGGCAGTTCTTTGATCTGTTCAAACATTCGGCGATAAAGGTCCAAACCGTCTTTGCCGCCAAATATAGCAATCCGCGGTTCCATAGCGGCGGCTTGGTTGATTTTCCAGCGGTCGGGTACATATGGTAGGTTGGCCAGAAGAACACCGTAGGGGCGTACGGGTCGGTTGAGCAAGTCGCGTTTATAACAGTGCAAACGCAACTCGTGCAAGGCGCAGTTATGCCTGGCCACGGCCAAACAACTGGCGTCAATATCGTAAAGGTCTACCTGATGATTATGAAGCTCTAATGCGGTGGTGATCCCAATCGCCCCCGAGCCCGTTCCTATGTCCGCTATTTTAAGAGGACTGTCCTCTGAAATGAGAGAATCGTGGTGTAGTAAGTTTTTTAGAAGAGTTATCATTGTTTCTGACTCGGGGCGAGGCTCTAGAACCCGTTTATTGACCTTGAATTTACGACCGTAAAACTCCGAAAATCCACGGATGTAAGCTAGTGGCTCATGCTTGGCTCGCCGAGTTAACTTTTTGTTCAACCTTTGCAAGGCCGGGCCTTGCAAGATTGTTTCTGGATGGGCCAAAATCCAGGTTCGATCCCGATCCAGCTCGTCCTCTAAAAGCACTAAAGCATCGAGCCGGGACGTACCAATTCCGGCTTCTTTCAAGCCGTTAGCTGCTTGACTTAACCACTGATTAAGAGTCATTTTGGATAAGTTGGCGCTCGTAGTTTTGCAACTGGTCGATTAGGTCGTCGATTTCGCCGTTTAGGGCGCCGGGCAGGTTAGAGAGGGAATAGCCTATACTGTGGTCGGTGATCCGGTCCTGAGGGAAGTTATAAGTACGGATTTTCTCGCTGCGGTCGCCAGAACCTATAAGCTTACGGCGGGCGTCACCTAACTCCTTCTGTTCTTCGTCGATTTTCATCTGTAATAGACGCGACCGTAGGACGCCCATGGCCTTTTCTTTATTTTTTAACTGGCTTTTTTCGTCTTGCTGGGAAACTACAAGTCCTGAGGGTAGGTGGGTAATGCGTACAGCCGAATCGGTAGTATTAACTGATTGGCCGCCAGGCCCGCTGCTGCGAAAAATATCGACCCGCAGGTCTTCGGGCTTAATCTCGACATCTGTTTCTACGGCTTCTGGCAAGACAGCCACAGTTACCGTGCTTGTGTGGATTCGACCTTGGCTTTCGGTGGTCGGTACGCGCTGGACACGGTGGACACCGGCTTCGTATCTAAGTAGTTTATAGGCGTTTTCGCCGCGTACCATAAAGATAATTTCTTTAAAGCCGCCACCATCCGCTTGACTTTCGCTAAGCAGCTCAACTTTGTATTTGTGGAGTTCGCACCAGCGTGCGTACATGCGGAACAGCTCGCCGCCAAACAAGCTGGCCTCGTCGCCGCCAGCGGCCGCTCGGATTTCAATCATGGCATCACGCTCGTCGTTTACATCTTTGGGCAGTAGTGCCTCCGTCAGTTTTTCATTAACATCGCCTAACTCTTTTTCAAGCTTTTTAACTTCCGTCTCTACCATCTCGGCCAATTCTTCATCGGCGGCCATCTTTTTGGCCTCTTCCAGCTGGGTGCTCAGATTCTTCTTGTGGTCAAAAAGGTTGATTATCGTCTCCAGCTGTCCCTGGCGCCGGGCTAGAGTTGGATAATCCTTGGAACTAAAGATAGATGGGTCTTGCAGTTTTGCCTGCAAACCTTCGTATTCGGCCCGTAATTCTTTTTCCTTAGATTCCATGATAATAGTAAACAGCTTACAGTAGACAGTTTACAGTTTATTTTGTAGGGAGTAGAGCATTTTTTGTACATCTTCGACTTTCTTGACTTGCGAAGCTGTGTCTAAACCATAGATTTCCCCCATTAATAATAGCTGTGTCGATAATTCCGCAGCTGAGCCCCTGGCTATTGCCAGGAATTGCTTGAACTCTTTATTACCGTTTCTTTGTTGCCCTTCAGCTATATTTGATGGGATCGAGATCGCGCACCTTTGGATCTGGGAGGCTATCCCAAACCTCTCTGATACCGGAAGTTTTTCGCATATTTTATATACTTCCTTTGCTAGTATAAAAGATTGCTGCCATACCTTAAGATCCCTGTAGGATTTACTCATTTCAGCTACTGTGAACTGTTAACTGTATACTGTCAACTATTTGCTTTGTTCGGTTGCTTCAGCCGCGAGCGCTTCAGTACCTAATTTCTGAGCTTCTGGTTTGACAGCCTTCTTGGCTTTTGGAGCTTTGGTGGTCTTGGCGATCTTTTCGGCTTTGGCTTTTTGGGCGGCCTGAGTGCGGGCCTTGAATTTATCGACGCGCCCTTCGATGTCAACTATGCGTTCCTCGCCAGTAAAATAGGGATGCGAGCTGGAAGAAATATGGACCTTAACCAACGGATATTCAACACCGTCTAAAGTGATGGTTTCTTCGGCTTCGACCGTCGAGCGGGTCAAAATAGTCGTCTTGTCGTTCAAATCCTGAAAGACAACCGGCCGGTAATTTTTAGCGTGAATATCCTTCTTCATGTCCAGGAAATTATAACCGTTTTACCTCTCTGGGTCAACTGATGCCAGGAATGTGAGTTCCACGTAAAGCCTGAGCCACGTTGCGACGCGTGCCTTCAATTGCTTGGGCTGTAGGAATTTCTTCATCGATTTTTTTGATCACTCGATCTCTTGTAGCGAAATCACTAGGGTCGCCGCCGCTTCTGTATATCATATCGACAACAGCCTCACCCCGACCGTATTCAACATACCTTGGATCATGGGCGTTACCGCCTGGCTGGAGGTAAATTTGGCTTACTTGTTCATTGCCATCGCTGTCACCGCCGGCAACAAATCGTTGGCCCGGTGTAAGTTCAAATTGGTTTCGGCTTTGTCTTGGCATTACCTTCATATTTTACCATAAAGGCTTTACTTTTACAATTTTAGGTGGTTTAATGAATCAAAAGAAGGAGTTTAATGGTCCACGAACTTTTGGAAAGATTTGCTCTAGACGGGGCTTGGATCGAGGAAGAGGGCGGTCCTATAAATGATAGAGCCGGTTTGGGAGATGAACTTGTCACAGACTATAACTTAACCCCAGGGGTATTTCGATATTTACAGACACTCATAGCCGGCGAGAGCAAATTCCTGCCATATGCACCACCTTGCGTTAAAATTGTAGTGTCAAAGGATGGCCAGAAAGATGATTTTGCTTTAGTCTATGGTTTTCCAGGTGTCAAGGGTGAGTCGCCGGACAGCCCTAATCTCGCCACAAGATTCCCTGAAAATGCAGACATGTTTAAGGTTTACTATGGTCGTAATTATGGTCCTGGTGGCTACGATAGAGTTGAAACCGTTCAAGTTCTTGATCCTGAGCTCGAAGCACGGCTGAAAGCTGGAGACTTTACGGACGAAGAGGCCGAACAAATATTAGCGGAGAGAAATCGCGCAATGAGTATTTATTGGGACCTCAATGTTGCTGCCAGAGACCCCCAGCTTAATCCTGAGTATGCTGAGAGGGTCAACGAAACTTTTTACCGGAACGCGGATAACATCGGGCTTTAATAGCTTTATTTAATAATCTGTTATTAAGGTGTTGCAAAAAACCGTGGGGCGCGTTACAATTAAGCGGTCAAAATTAAGCAGTTTGGGAGTAAATCCTCCTAGCCAACATTCGTGTAGAATCTGGCGGGTCAATTCCAAACGGTGAGAAAGGATTAAATACATGGCTACAAGTGTAGACATTAAAGAACTATTAGAGGCCGGGGCGCATTTTGGACACCAAACTAGCCGCTGGCACCCAAAAATGGCACCGTTTATCCATAGCAAACGCGATGGCAACCATATTATCGATCTGGCTAAGACTGTCGATGCTCTTGATAGTGCCTTGGAGTTTCTAGCCAAAACAGCTAGCGAGGATAAGCAAATTTTGCTGGTTAGCACCAAGCGCCAAGCCAAGGATAAGATCAAAGAAGTTGCCGAGGCCACCAAGATGCCCTATGTCACGGAGCGCTGGCTGGGCGGGATGCTGACTAACGTTGATACTATCGGCGGCCGTATAAAACACTTAGTCGATTTGGAAACCCGCATGGCTAGTGGCGAGCTAGAAAACCGTTACTCTAAATTGGAAGTCCAGCGATTCGCAGAAGAAATTGAAGCCATGAATCATCTCTACGGCGGTATCAAAGATATGCCGGCTAAACTAGGGGCGCTGTTTGTAATCGATATGCAAAACGACATTATTGCTGTCCGTGAAGCCCGCAAGCTGGGCGTACCGGTTGTGGCCCTGTGTGACACCAACGTCGACCCGGGACTTGCGGACTATCCAATCCCGTGCAACGATGATGCCACTAAAACGATTAATCTAGTGCTTGATTATGTTCAAAAAGCCATTGTCGATGGTCAGGCTCGGATCAAAAAATCAACTAACGAAGAAAAACCAGAAGCGGCGGGGGCCAAAATTGCCGCCGCTAAGGACGAACAACCCGCCAAAGCAGAAAAACAGGCTGTAACTGGACCGGTGAAAGGTATAGGCTAGAAACTATGGCAGACATCACACCAGCTGAAATTAAACGATTGCGCGAACTCACTGGCGTAGGTATAACTGATGCCAAAGCGGCTTTGGTTGAGGCTAATGGTGATTTTGACAAAGCCCTCACGTCCATGCGCAAGAAGGGTCTGACCAAGGCCGACAAGCGGTCCGAACGTGAGGCTCGCTCCGGACTAATCGGTAGCTATGTGCACAACGGTCGTATCGGCGTGTTGATTGAAGTCAATTGCGAAACTGATTTTGTGGCCAAAACCGATGAATTTAAAGAGTTGGTCAAGGATTTGTGCCTACACATCGCCGCCAGCGAGCCGCAAGACGAGCCAGAGCTTCTAGGCCAGCCTTTCGTTAAAAACCCCGAAATCACAGTCGGCGAATACGTCAAAGAGCACATCGCCAAACTGGGCGAGAATATCGTTGTACGGCGTTTTGAGCGCATGGCTCTAGGTGAAAAAAACATCTAGAACTCCCATGGCAAATTCGGAAGTAACAGTATTCACGGTGCCAGAAGGCTGGTGGTGGGAGACTTCTGTAAGCAGAGTAAATAGCTATCGCAAGGTGGTGGGCATCATAGCGCCCAATGGTGACGAAATATGGCTACCAGATAGCGCATCCGATTACGTGTATGGCGGCAGCTATAGTAAAGGCTATTCCAAAAAAGATATTGCAGAAGATAGCCTTGCGTTAGAAGCCGATATGGCGGCTCGCTTGGCAAGTTTTTTTGAGAATAATCTAATGAGAATGCGCTGGGTAGACCAACCCCGATCCGCCGAAAGATATGATTGCCACTGGTTTGCATTTGTACTGAGAGGTGCAATGAGAGCGGATGGAGTTAATGACCCAAGCCTTGAAATCGCAGAGCAATTTATTCGAGACGGCAAGCTTGACCCACGTTATCTTAAATTAGGCGAGATTGGTGTTGTAGGACTGCGTAATTTGAACAGAGTTTCCGCTGAACACTCTATGATTGGGCTGGGCGATGGTAACTGCCTCCAAGTTATGGGAATACATGATGTCGTAGGGGTTTCAGAGCAAATAGCAACTGCTGAGTATTACCGAGAGATCAGCAATGAGTATCATATGACTGATCACAATTACGGGCTTTTTGTTCAAGACCAAGTTCATTAATACCAAGTTCATTAATTAAGATAAAATTCGCTTTAAATAAAATACTTGACTTGTTAAGTAATTTTGGGTATGAAAAAACCTAAATCTAGCAATCTGTTTTATAATGATGCTATGAATCCAAATCAAATCATTGAAGAAACTAATCGAAAAATTGATGCCGCGACAGCTCATCTGCGGGATGAGATGAAAAAACTGCGCACCGGCCGGGCCCATCCCGGTATGCTCGATAGCGTAAGCGTAGAGGTTTATGGACAAGCAATGCCACTAAAGGCGGTTGCTTCTATATCGGCACCCGAAGCCCAGCTACTGCAAATTACTCCCTTTGATCCTGGTAATCTGCAAGCCATCGCCGAGGCCATCCGCAACGACCAATCGCTTGGTTTAACGCCAACAGATGATGGCCGAGTAGTGCGCATCAACTTGCCGCCAATGACGGCCGAAAACCGCCAATCGATGGTTAAAATCGTCGGCCAAAAGGTCGAAGACTGTTTTGTATCGGTGCGAGGGGCTCGCCACGAAGCCTTCCACAAACTTGAACAGGCCGAGAAAGACAAATCCATCGGTAAAGACGAACGGGAAAGGTCCAAAAAACAAATCGACGAGCAAGTTGCCAAACAAAAAACCGAAGTCGAGAACCTCGCCAAAGCCAAAGAGCAAGAAATCCTCACCGTCTAGCTTTAAGCTTTAGGCTTTTTGCTTTAAGCTGTATTCATGCAGATTCTTCTGTTCGCTGTTGGTTTTATTCTATTTATTTGGCTGATCCTTGTCCACGAATGGGGGCATTTTATCGTCGCCCGCCGTAACGGTGTAAAAGTGGAGGAATTCGGTTTGGGCTTACCGCCCCGGGCGTGGGGTAAGAAATTGAAGTCGGGCATGATACTCAGCCTAAACTGGCTGCCGCTGGGCGGTTTTGTGAAGCTAAAAGGTGAGCACGATAGTGATGAGCGCCCCGGCAGCTTTGGGGCGGCTAGTTTGTGGGCTAAGGGCAGGATTATGCTGGCCGGTGTGGCCATGAACTTGCTTGTCGGACTAGTACTACTGAGTATTTTAGCCTTCATCGGGATACCAAAGCTAATAGACAATCAATTTAGCGTGGCTTCGGACACCGAAATCATTCACCGCCAAGTGCTAGTCGGTTATATCGAACCAGGCTCGCCAGCCCACAGGGCTGGTCTTTCTGGCTCCGATGTCATTAAAGCCGTTAGTGCCGACAACCAAACCGTAAGTGTCAGTTCGGTCGAGGATTTGCGACGAGCAACCCAGGCTTTTGCCGGTCAAACGGCCACGCTCACACTTAGCCATAGCGGTAAACAACTGGAAAAAACTGTATCTATACGTACGTCCGCTGAAGTCGAGGAAAGTAAAAATAGCGACCGGCCTAAAGGCTATCTAGGGATTGTACCTAACCAGCTGGACGTCTACCGCGCTACCTGGAGCGCGCCGATTGTGGCGCTAGGTTTTACTCGCCAGCTGGTTGTCTTGACGGTGCAGGGGCTAGGACACGCTCTGGGCGGACTGGGATCAGCTATCGCCGGCACACTTACGGGTAATCAGGAAGCTAGGGTCAACGGCCAGAGCGAAGCCTCGGCCCAGGTTGGAGGCCCGGTGGCTATTGGTGCGCTACTGTGGGGTGGTGGTAGTTTAGGCTTTAATTTTATGTTAATGATCATTGCCGTGGTGTCGCTGTCCTTGGCATTCATGAACATCCTGCCGCTACCGGTGCTCGACGGCGGCCGGCTGGCGATGATGGCCTTTAGCCGAGGCATCTTAAAACGTCCTCTTAGTAAAAAGGTTGAGGAGCGTTTGGTCGGCGCCAGTATGGCTTTGCTTTTAATCCTGTTTGCTCTTATAACTATTGTCGATGTCAAACGCTTCCTCTAGCAGGCTTACGCACCGCACCAGCCTGCCGACCAGCACAGCTGGCCGCACTGCTGGCGCTCTTGGCAAATCGCGGCGTTACCGGCTGCGATTCTCGCTCAACGTATTGCATATACGCTTCACTCCGATTCTCGCCGGTGTCTTGCGCTTTACTCAAGTGCGTAACCCTGCTAGCAAAGTGAATAATAAAAAACCCGAACAAAATAATAAAAATCACCAAGATTTCGGCGGGCCGTCGAGAGTAATCCTGCTTGTTTTTGCTATATTTCTACTTAGCCAATTTGTGGCGGCTTTATTACTGAAGATTGCCTACGGAATAATCCATCCAGGCGCCGATAATATTTTAGACCAATCGGTCGGAGCCCAATTTTTTTACATATTGCTAGCCGAGGCTTTGGCCGTCGGCTGTGTTATATGGGTTTTACGACGCCGCCAGTTGGGGCTGGGAGCTATCGGTTTTAGCCGCCGCCCGGCTTGGCGCGATGTCAAATGGGCAGGGCTTGGTTTTGTAATTTTTTACGGGATACTTGTGGCAGTGACGGCCATTTTAACCCTGCTTATCCCTGGTTTTGACTCAGGCGCACCCCAAGACGTCGGTTTTAATGTCTTGTCAACACCTCTGGACCAAATAATCGCTTTAATCGCTCTGGTCATACTGCCACCACTGGGGGAGGAAATTCTAATACGTGGTTATCTATATTCAGGCCTTCGCTCGCGCTGGGCATTTTGGCCGGCGATGCTTATCACTAGCTTGCTGTTTGGCGTAGCCCATCTGAGTACTGGTGCCAACGGTACGCTATGGGCGGCCGGCGTCGACACTTTTATACTATCTGCTATTTTGGTCTATTTGCGCGAGCGTAGCGGCGCTCTTTATGCGCCGATAATGATGCACGCAGCTAATAATTTGATTGCTTTTGTAGCTCATTTCCATGGCTAAGTAGAGGGTAGGGGGTAGAGAGTAGAGAATAGCCCATGATAGAATTAGCGCATCATTAACTACTTACTACCTACTATCCACTACTCACTATAATTATGAGACGATCGCAAATATTTCTTAAAACCCGTAAACAGGCACCGGCAGATGAGCAGGCCAAAAATGCTCAGTTGCTAATCCGCGCCGGCTATGTCCACAAAGAGATGGCCGGAGTTTATAGCTATTTGCCGCTCGGTATGCGCGTAATCGAAAATATCAAACAGATTGTCCGCGAAGAAATGGACGCCGTTGGCGGGCAGGAAATGCTGCTTAGCACACTGCAGCACCCTCATTTATGGAAAACCACCGATCGCTGGGACGACGATAAGGTAGATGTTTGGTT
>JBBTWK010000043.1:5152-9328 GCA_038062805.1 Patescibacteria group bacterium | reverse complement strand
TTACCAGTTCCAGAATAAACTCCGTAAGGAGCTGCGCGCTAAGAGCGGACTGCTGCGCGCGCGCGAGTTTATTATGAAAGACCTCTACAGCTTTAGCTCTGGTCAAGCCGAACACGAAGAGTTTTACGACAAAATCACAGAAGCCTATATGCGAGTCTACAAGCGCCTAGGCATTGGCGATATAACCTATAAAACCTTTGCCAGCGGCGGCCCGTTCAGCAAATTCAGCCACGAATTTCAGACGTTGAGCCCTGTAGGCGAAGACATCATCTATTTCCACGAAGGCGAGGGGATTGCCATCAACAAGGAAGTTCTAACTGATGAGGTGCTGGCCGAGCTAGGCGTTAAAAAAGAAGGCCTGGTTGAAAAAGCGGCCGTCGAGGTCGGCAATATCTTCACTTTTGGATCACGCTACTCAGAGCCGCTCGGCTTGTTTTTTACAGATGAGAAGGGTGTGCCACAACCGGTGTTTATGGGCAGCTACGGTATCGGTATCAGTCGGTTGATGGGGCTGTTGGCTGAGCATTTTGCCGACGCCAAAGGGCTGGTGTGGCCAGCGGAAGTGGCGCCATTTGCAGTTTATTTGGCACGTCTAGGCGATAGTAAAACAGTGGTCGAAGCGGCCGACCGGGCGTATAAAGTATTGACAGATTCTGGCGTCGGCGTACTATATGATGACCGAGACGCTCGACCCGGCGAAATGTTCGCCGATGCCGATCTAATCGGGGCCCCAAGAAGGCTGGTCGTAAGCGAAAAGACTCTGCAAAGTAGTTCGCTGGAATTAAAAAATCGAACTTCTGATGAGGCCTTTTTGGTCAAGCCAGAGGCGCTGGTCAAGGCCATACACGGCTGATATAACCAAGCGCAACCGTAGTAGTGAGTTATTTAAGGGCAGAAGGAAAAATTCTTATTTCATGAAGAAGCTATTTAATTTGACCCAAGACGGGCTGGATGAGCTAAAAAAAGAGCTCAAACACCTGCTGGACCAGCGCCACGTAGTTGCTGATCGGATTAAACAGGCTCGCCAACTGGGCGATCTATCAGAAAATGCCGAATACCAGACCGCCCGCGAAGAGCAAGACCGCCTAGAATCGCGTATCGGCGAACTGGAGCATGTTGTTCACAACAGCAAACTTATCAAAAAGCCCAAGGGTAATGGCCACGTTAAGCTCGGTTCGACGGTCAAGTTGAAAAGTGCCAACGGCAAAACTACCCAATTCCAAGTTGTCGGTACCATGGAGGCGGACCCCTTGAACGGTAAAATCAGCGACGAATCACCGATCGGTAAAGTACTTATGAACAAAAAAGTTGGTGACCAGGTCGAAATTAAAGCCTCCGCAGAAGAGACCACTTACAAAATCACCTCCATCAGCTAAGTAGAGTGTAGAGGGTAGGGAGTAGTTAGCTCTTGACCAGCTTTTTCTTATATACTTTTACTATGCTTCCCACTACCCACTACCCACTAAGGACTATTTTGTATGCAATGGCTTAATAAAGTCGTCGACGAGACTATTTCTAAACATCCTGATGGCGAAATATTGGTATCTTCAGGCGCTTCACCGTCGGGCACTTATCACATAGGGCATTTGCGCGAAATCATAACCTGCGACGCCATTGTCCGAGAGCTTAGAAACGCCGGCCGCAAGGCGCATCATTTGCATTATGTCGATGATCTCGATGGGCTACGCAAAATCCCGGTTAATGTCCCAGCTGATTACGAAAAATATCTAGGCCAGTCGCTATGTGATATACCGGCTCCTAACGGCTCCGAGGGTTCATACGCTGACTATTTTTTTAATGGTTTTTCGCGCAGCGCTAAGCAACTAGATATAGATATGGAAGTAGTGTACAGCTCCAAAAAGTATCGGTCTGGTTTTTTTACGGATGCCATTGAAAAATCTCTCAGCGGGGCAGACAAAACGAAGAAAATTCTCGAGGAAGTTTCTGGCAGAAGCTTGGGTAAAGAATGGTCACCGATCCAGGTAAACGAAGATGGCTACCTAAAAAAACGGACTTTTATTTCAATCGATACTCATACTAAGACGATTACCTATAAAGATAAAAACGACAAAAGTAAAATCACTGGCTATCAAAAAGGCGAGGTGAAACTGGACTGGCGGATAGATTGGCCAGCCCGTTGGTGGTTGCTGGGCGTAAATGTCGAGCCGTTTGGCCGCGACCACGCTACTAAAGGTGGTAGTTACGACACGGGCACTTTTTTGGTGCGGGATATTTTCGGCGCTCAGCCGCCGCTACCGGTACCATATGATTTTGTTAATCGGGCAGGCGACAGCAAGAAAATGAGTGCCAGCAAGGGCACCGGCATCGAAGCAACAGAGGTAATTGAGGTATTGCCACCCGAGATAGTTCGTTTCTTTATGCTCCGCTTTCCACCAGCCAAGCGACTTTATTTCGATCCGGAAAATGGAGTTTCACAGCTCATTGACGAGTTCGCTGAACTGATGCAGGAAAAGTCCGATTCGAAACTCACCCTGCTTTCGCGGGCCGGCACAGAGCCAGTCATAAGCCCCGTACCATTTTCACACCTAGTTGGCAGCTACCAAGCCTCGCTGCGCGACATGGCCAAAACCCTAGAAGTTATCAAGCGGACTGAACACGCCGAAGTAGCGGGTGAACAAGCCGAGATAATCAAGAGCGAACTAAATTACATCGGAAAATGGTTGGATAAGTGGGCGCCGGATGATGTCAAGTTTGAACTAGCCAAAGATGTTAAAGCCTCAGATTTTAGCGATATGGAGAAAGAATTTCTGCAAACTCTGGCTCAAAAAATCACTACTGCGCCCGCCACCGCCGACGGAGAATTGTTCCATAAAGCCATTTACGACCTTGAAGAAGAGGTAGGCATGGAGCCAAAAGCCATGTTTGAGACTTTATATAAAGCCCTGATCGGTAAATCCAGCGGCCCGCGGGCCGGTTGGTTCTTGTCGATTTTGCCGCGCGATTGGCTCATAAAACGCCTCAACCTGGAAACCTGATTTGACTTTTTATTCGAGAGCTGGTATAATCCCATCGGAAAGTAAAAATAAAGAATGACAGGACAAGAATCGTTAGATCAGCCGAATCAAACACCGTTTACGTCGGTGGTTGAGCATTTGCAAGCAGGCTCAGGCGATCCGGAACAGTTTGATCTGGCAGTTAGGGCATCTTTGGCTAAAGTGAAGAGCTATGCAGAAACGCTTGGCGCTGGCAAACAAGTCACACCCGAACAAACCCAAATGCTTTACGAGCATGGGTTTACACTTCTGAAAAGGGAGCTACCTAGTGATCTTAGCTTGCCTTTTGCCCGGCAAGCCAACACCGAAGTAGTACGTAAAGACCAAGAAACCGGCCATAGCATTTACGAACAACCCCTGGCCGGAGCTTTTAATGTCGCGTTTGCCGAAGAAATTGGATTTGATAAAGAAGCGGCCGTAATACTTCAAGCACAACCCGCGGAAGTTCTAACGCCAGAAGATCCGACGACCGCTGAGCCCGAAGCAAGCCATGCAGAAGACGAGGCAGAAGTTGAAGAACCAGAAATGTCGGATGCAGACGCAACAGAGATGCGGAGGCAGTGGATTAACAGATTTGCTAGCATGACCCATGAGCAACTCCGAGCTCAGAAAATAGGTGAAGATAGATTAAACCTCGACACTCAATTTACGCCGGAGGAGCTAGAAGATTTTCGGATTCAATTATTACGTGAATATTCCTACATGGATTTGGATGAATTTAGGCTCAGGGCTGAATTTTTATTGGCAAACCGGCAAAAAAAATCAGCTGACCTTGAAGCTGATAAAAAACCACCTAGTCAGAGTAAAAGAGAAATACCTGTCGAATTAAACGGACTTTTAGATCGCTTTAATGTTCAGACGGTCGAGTTAAAAGAACGATTATCTCGAAAACAGGAAGAAGTCGAATCATCAATTGAAAGCATTTCCTTAAGAGCTCAGAAATCAGCAAGGTCAAATAGTGTTGAAGATGAAAAAATTCTGAATAATGCCCTTACTGCCGCAAAGGCAGGTAGAATGATTGAGGCCGGCGACTGGATTAAGCGTGGCTCCGATACTAGTGTCCGAGTGGCTATGCACGAAGCTTTAAACGGTGTGATTTTTCAATACGCCCTTACTGCCGCAAAGGCAGGTAGAATGATTGAGGCCGGCGACTGGATTAAGC
>JBBTWK010000043.1:0-5052 GCA_038062805.1 Patescibacteria group bacterium | reverse complement strand
GTGGCTCCGATACTAGTGTCCGAGTGGCTATGAGCGAAGCATTAGAAGCCCGTAGCAGGGGAAGCTCTAACTAATCCTGCAAAGGCTAAGGCTGGAAGCCTAACTTGACTGGTAGAGGTGGTTTGGTATAGTAGGTAAATGATCCGTATAGCCGTAACGACTAAGACAACAACACTCACACTCCGGACGTGACGGCTTTTTAGTAATAAAATAACTGCCCGGCACGCGACCGGGCAGTTTTTAATTGTAAGGAAAAATATGTCAAGCCAAGGTGCCGCAGAAAGAGCATTGCAGCAAACTCCAGAAGAGCGAGGAGAGATAGTGCCTTTGCTTGAGCTTGCTAAGCCGCCTGAAGTTGAACGCGCCGCAACATCTTTTGAAGAACTGGGACTGCATTCACTGGCGGCTTTTATGAGGAGCAGTAGACCACCGAGTATTGGTGAGGCATCCAAAGAAAAATGATTAGGGCTATAATATAGTCAAATGACTGACGGCGCGCCGGCAATAGCTACCTTCGGCCTGGGTAAACGTTACGCCGGTAGTGACAAGTATGCTGTCAAAAACCTAAACCTCAACATTATGCCTGGGGAAGTTTACGGTTTCTTGGGGCCCAACGGCGCCGGTAAGTCAACAACTATCCGGTTGCTGATGAACTTTATCCAGCCAACCGATGGTCATGCCATTATCAAAAATAAAAATGTCGTTACCGATTCGGTAGAAATTAAACGTAACATTGGCTATTTGGCCGGCGAAGTGACAATTTATCCCAAAATGACTGGCCGGCAGTTTTTGGATTATATGCAAGCTCTCCAGCCGCCAAAACGCAAGAACTTTGTAAACGAACTTGCCAGAACCTTCCAGGTTGATTTAAGCCAGAAAATTGGTGCGCTAAGTAAAGGCAATCGCCAAAAAATCGGTGTTTTGCAGGCCTTTGCCGCCGAGCCCGAAGTTTTAATTTTAGACGAGCCCACCGCTAGTCTCGACCCGCTAATGCAGGAAGTTTTTTTTGAACTTATCCACACCAGCCGCGCCCGCGGCGCAACCATTTTTTTTAGTAGCCACAACTTAAGCGAAGTCCAAAAAATCTGCGACCGTGTAGGCTTTATCCGAAACGGCAAATTGATTGCACAGCAATCGATTGCCGACCTATCGACGCAGGCCACCCAAACCTACAGTGTTTCTTTTGCAGAAATGGTGCCACTAGTCGACCTGCGCCGGATTCCAAAAGCTAAGGTTATAGCCCACAGCTCGCACCATGCCGTGATTCAGATGAGGGGTGACCTAAGGCCGTTATTTATGATACTAACTCGCCACAAAGTCACCAGCCTGGAACGCCGCGAGGATAGCTTGGAAGAAGAATTTTTGCGATTTTATAAAGGCGGCAAACCATGATTGCGGTGATAAAATGGACTCTTTGGCAGCGCCGCTGGTCAACTCTGTGGTGGGCTATCGGTATCGCGGCTTTTATATTTTTGAGCCTTAGCTTTTATGCCTCTTTTCGCGACCAAGCCGCCCAGCTGAACCAAGTTCTGGATCGTTTGCCGGCCGCGGCCCGGTCATTGTTTACGGGCAACGCTGACTTCTTGAGCCCGCAGGGCTTTCTATCGGCCCGGGTATATTATCTGATGCTGCCACTACTGCTTAGCTTTTTGGCGATTGGTCTGGGCAGCAGTTTGATCAGCCGCGAAGAAGAGACTGGTACGCTGGAACTGTTGCTGGCGCGGCCGATATCGAGAACTAGGTTGCTGGCCGCCAAGGCTCTAGCGGGCCTAATTATTACAGTTACTGTCAGCTTAACCTCACTAGTATCCACCTTGGTAATTTGTAAATTGGTTAAACTGGAGATACCCCTGGGCGGGATAGTGGTAACAACACTAACCTGCACGGTTTTGGCACTAGTATTTGGAGCATTAGCCTTTGCCATGAGTGCCCTGGGCCGCTCGGCCAGGCTGGCCAGCGTCGGACTGAGCGTAATAGTTGCGCTTGGCGGCTACATAATTTCTTCGCTGGCTGGGGCCGTTAAATGGCTGGAGTGGCCAGCCAAGTTCTTCCCGTATCATTACTATCGGCCAACAGAAACATTGGCAGGGGTATACGTTTGGCGCGATAGCCTTTTATTGCTGGGGGTAACGGCAATTTTGTTAATCATCGCCTGGCAAGGCTTTTCAAAGCGTGACTTAAATGGCTAATCGCCGGCGACGAGGCCGGTCAGGGTATGCTGGGCCAATATGTGGCCGGCCATAGCATTTTGGAGTTGGTCACGGCTGGTAGCCGGCGGCAGGCCGAGGATTTTATCTAGGGCGTAGAGTTCGAACAGATAGTGGTGGGTGCCGGTGCCAGCCGGCGGGCAAGGCCCCATATATTTATTTTGGCCCCTGCTGTTCAGGCCTTGAACAGCACCAGCCGGCACGCTGTTAACGGCTATAGTTTCGGTCGATGTCGAGATATCCCACACTATCCAGTGTACAAAATCAAAACCAACTACCGGGATAGCGTCCGGGTCGTGCACGATCAGTGCCAAACTCTTAGCTCCGGCCGGCACGCCAGTGATCGAGAGCGGCGGGTTGATATTTTGACCCTTGCAGGTATAGAGAACGGGAATTTGAGTTCCCTCACGAAAAACTTGGCTGAGCAGAGCTAAACTGGAATTCGTACTACTTGGCGGAGCATCCATATATTAATAATACTCGCCCCTGACACATAAAACCCGTAAAAGGCGAACTGTGGAAATCTGTATTGAAAATTTGCTCATAGGCGCATATGATGAACTCATTACTAACTAAGGGAGGATCTATGGATCTTTATAAGGTAAGCAAGCAATCAGTGGCTGGTATGGTCAATTTGTTCATTGGCCTGGCAGAGCTTATGCTCGCGCTTCGTGTGGTGCTACGGTTCTTTAACGGGAACCCCGACGCAACCTTTGTGCATTGGGTTTACACCAATACGCAGGTGTTGTTAGAGCCGTTGCGCAACGTCTTCTTTTCAGCCGGGGTGATAGACCGCGGTTGGGTAGTAGATTACACTGCCTTGTTCGCCATGGCTGTTTATGCCGCTGCCGGTTATCTGGCGGTTGGTTTGGTCAGCCGATGGGTCAAGAAATAGCCCGAACCAGAAATAAACAATAAAGTAGTAAAATTCAATTTGAAGAGTGTCCGCTCAAGCCGAGCGGACATTTTTTTGCGCCAAACTGTAGTCATGAACCCAAAAGTCAAAAAAACTGGTCTTTTCGCTTTATTCACTGCTATATTTTTGGCATTCATCTCCTGGCTAGCCGTGGTTCTAGCTGGTTGACAAACGTTTATTGTGTTTGATCAGGTTCTAGGCTAGTTATCAAGGCGTCTCTGAGATTCCTTTTCTTCACGGTATCTATCCACCCCTTCGAATAATTCCTGCTGGCTTATGGGAGTAACTGGTTCGTTATTAATATCACGGATAGTCCTTTCAGCCTTGAGACGGTTGAAGACTTCTGCGATATCAGCTCCGCTGAGACCATCGGTAACGTTGGCCAGATCGGCTGGTACTATATCTTCTGCGAAGATCCTAAACCCTCCCGAGGCTTTAAAGGACTTTTCAATCAGCAATGCAATTATATCTACCCTATCCCTGTCATTTGGTAAGGGGACATCTATCCTCCTATCAAAGCGCCCAGGCCGGATCATGCCCGGATCAAGCTTATCGAGGTCATTAGTGGCAGCCACTACTATTACATTAGGATTATTCACGGCTAATTTGGTCATCTCGGTTTTAAAAACGCCGGCTATGTCGTTGCGCGTATCATCGTACTTTGATTTGTTAACGAATGACTCTATCTCGTCAAAGAAAAGCACAACCCGCCCCTTAGCGGTCCTGGCTTCATCAAAAATTGCCATCAAGTTTTTCCCGGAACTGCCAACCCACTTTTCATATATTTCAGCGCTGCCGGCCTGTACGAAATCGGCGCCGATTTCGTTTGCAAACGCCTCAGCCAATGTCGTCTTACCCGTTCCTGGAGGCCCGTACAACAAGATGCCGTTGGGCGGTTTGGAATCCCATTTCCTCGCAACACCAGGACGAGAGAACATCAGCGCGGTATTTTCCAACTTTTTTTTAACTTCGTCATAGCCGCCAATATCTTCAAAGCTCACGTCTTTCTTTCCTGTGGCTCCCCCAGTTTCGGCATTGTCTAAGGCGGCCGCTAAATGCTCAATGTTGTGGGCTGCAAAAATATATTCACGCTGGAGCCGGTGGTTTAGTACATGTTTTTTCTTGCTATTTATGGTTGCTTCATCATCATCCCCTTGCCGGCCAGTACCAAGGGTCGCACAAAGATCCGCCACCAAGGCAGTTACGCGGCCTAGGCTTTTGAGTTGTTCTGACGCGTCTACCTGGTCGAGGGTAGGAGTTGGGACCCCTGTTTCTTTATCGGTAGACATATTGTAGTTTCTGACTAATATTCTTGGAGTTTCGTCTTCAGTGTAAACTAAGACCCCAAAAACAGCACCGTTTTCATCTTTAGCAATATAATTATTATTGAATTTGGTGGGTGTTATTAAAAGCCCATCCCTTTTTAAATATTTACTCTCATCCCACCTTGGGAAATAGTTTTTGAATCGGCTCTTTAAGGCCTCGAAGTTCCAATTATCAGCGGGATTGAGTTCTATGGTTGAGCATAGACTTATTATGTTGCCTTCCGCTGCAGCCCACGCGCGTGTATTGATCCGTTCAATAGATTTATCGGCATCAGTTTTGAAGTCTGATTTATTATAAATTTCAACTTTGCCGTCTCGTCGGGCCAACCCTAAGATTTCGTCGGGATCGATAATCCTAATTTCGGAACCGTTAGCAGTGGCAGTCACTTCGATGATGGGTGGGGAAGTAATTTCTGGGTCTTTAGGAGTAGGTTCACTGTCGTCTGATTCCGGAGGGTCGACTTCTTCGGTAGTTGTTTCTGGTGGATCGGAATCAGATGATTCCGAGGGTTTGATTATTGCTCCGGTATCGCCAATCGCTAGCTTCCCGGCCGTTACATCGGCAAAGACCTCGCGGGCCGGTTCAGACATTTGATCATACACT
>JBBTWK010000042.1:0-5704 GCA_038062805.1 Patescibacteria group bacterium | reverse complement strand
AATATTCCTCATGGGCAAAAGCAAACCCCGCCACCTACTGCGCCGCCATTGCCGGAACTAGAGCCATAGCCTATCCGCCCAATAAAAATTACAGATAATATCCCACCTCTGCCGCCGCCATCCATACCAGTTGTGCCACCGGTGCTGCAGCACGAATTTCATGAGCATAAAGGTCGACGCTGGCCGGTGACATCAATGTATATAGTGCTGGCTTTTTTAGTAGCAGTAGCTATAGTTTCCGCCGGTCGTTGGATATATCGCAAAACTACCCACAATAATTTACCCGTTGCAGCGCCTACCGATAATCAACAGCCTAGTCTAAGCGGCGCCACCAGTAGCCCAGCGTCCAGTAGCCCAGCGCCTGGAGCTGGCCAAAACCAAACAGCTAGCCAGTTACCCAACAATGGTCCGGGCGATGTAGCCGCAATTTTTGTAGGCGTAGCCCTAGCAGTGGGCGGACTTCATTTTCTATATAATTTGCGCAAGCAAAATTGATTATTGCGCGGTTTTAGCCTGAGCCTGGGCGATGAAATAATTTATCTCGTTAACAATATCGAGCAGAGCTTGAGCACGGGCTTTTTCATCTGTTATTTGGCTGGCCACCCCATAAGCATCTTTTAGCATTTTGGAGTTGTCGGAAGCTTGAATAAGCATCATAACGGTCTTAAATTTCTCATCCGGCGCTTGGTCTAGCTGGCCAACTAGCGGTTCGAGGCTTTGCAGGGCTTGCTGTTTAATTTGGGCTAAGTCGGGGTCAACTGGGGGCACAGTCCCTGGATCGCTGGGTTTGGCCGGACCGATTTGCGTCGCTATTTGGCTATAGGCACTCTGCATCGGAACACCGTTGATGCCAGCTACGGGTTGGGCGGATGGCGTGACCATCGGATCGGGTATGGTTGGAGCACTCGGCGCCGAGGTCACAACGTCGGGCTCGGGGCTAATATTTTCGGTTGGCGTATCAGCAGGGGAAGCTGATGATGGCACAACGCTGTCAACTGGCATGGCAGGATCCGCAGCCGGTGAACCCGCCATAAGCGGATCATTGGCCGACGTTGTCTGAGCACCCGGATTTTGATTTTGGTCGTCGTTGCCGAACATTCCACCCCCAGGCCCGTCGGAGACGGGCAATTAACAGTTTTCAATTCTAAATTTACATTTTTAAGACCAAAAGCACAAGCTAAATGATAAATGCCCGGCCTTTGTAGTTCGCCACGGCGAACGGAGTAGGCTAAAATGAAGTCATGTTAGACGACCTGAAATACATCCACCAGCGCGACGGCCAAGATGCACTGGGCATAGCCGAGCGTCAGTGGCAGCAACTCGAACATGAGTTCGATACTTCTCAATTCTCAATTCTCAATTCTCAATTCTCAAATGTAGTTTATGCCGGTATGGGAGGGTCGGCCCTGGCGGCGGCCGTTAGTGTAAGCTGGCCGGGCTACAATCTTCCATTCGAAATCTGCCGCCAATACCATATCCCGGCATATGTCTCAGAAAAGACGCTATTTATAGCCTCTAGTTATTCGGGTAACACCGAAGAAACGCTGGCGGCACTGGCCGAAGCCGAAGCTAAAGGAGCCAAAATCGTGGTGATCGCCGGCGGCGGCAAGCTGCAAGAGATTGCCGAGTCAAAAAACCATCCATTTATGCTGATTCCGAAGGTTGAACAGCCGCGCTACGTTGTTTTATACAACCTTAAGGCACTAGTAGTTGCTTTGGAGGCGGCTGGCTTAGTTAATCAAGCGCAAGCTAGTGCGGCCATCCACCAAGCAGGTGATTTTTTGAAGCAAAAAGTTACTGCCTGGACAGCCACTATGCCCACCAAAGATAATCCTGCCAAGAAATTAGCCGAGGAACTAGCCGGTAAATCAATAGTTATTTATGCCGGACCCCTGTTGGCACCGGTGGCCTATAAATGGAAAATTAATTTTAACGAAAATGCCAAAAACGTTGCCTGGTGGAACCAATACCCAGAGTTTAACCATAACGAGATGATCGGCTGGTCCAGTCACCCGATAGAAAAAATCTACGCCGTGGTAGATTTGCGCAGCAGCTTGGAACACCCGCGAGTCCAAAAACGTTTTGAAGTAACCGAAAAATTACTTTCCGGCCGCCGTCCAGCACCGAATATCGTGCAAGTGCAGGGCGAGACAATTCTAGAGCAATTACTTTGGGCTATAGCATATGGCGACTTTGTTAGCATTTATTTGGCGCTACTTAATAATGTAAATCCGGCGCCAGTTGACCTGGTCGAAAAATTCAAAAAAGCTCTCAAATAGCACTGCACCGCCATTGACCTGCTTCCCGGCGGAGCCGAAACTCCGCCAATGGCTTTTGGCGCACTACGGCGTCGGCAACTCCAGTGCTTGTTCGCCGTACCACCGTGTACGGTTCACTCCGCGCTTCGTTGCTTCCTTGTACTGCATCCAAGTACAGCACTATCGAGAAACTTTTTGCACTCGACCTCGATAAATAAAAACTTAACCCCTCAAAGCGTCAATTGGGTTTTTTCGGGCCGCCTTTAGGGCCGGAGCAACGCTGAAAGTAATACCGACGATGACTGATACTGCCACCGCCAAGATCATCACAGGTGTGTTAATTACCGGATGCAAGCCGGTGTAAAGTCGCAAAAAACCGAAAATAATTAACGACACAAAAATACCAATAAAGCCGCCGCCAATAGTCAACACTAGTCCTTCAATAAAAAATTGGCTGAGGATCTGGCGATTGGTGGCACCAATGGCCTTTCTGATACCAATTTCGCGTGTTCGCTCGCTAACGCTAACCAGCATAATATCCATAATGCCGATGCCGCCAACCAGTAGCGCTACGGCCGCCAGGCCTGTCGTAAAACCAGTGACCGTATTAACAACACCGCTGGTTAGATCGAGCAGTTTCTGCTGCTTGAGCACGCTAAAATCTTCACTGCCACCGCGGTTTTGCAGCAGCTGCTGGCGGATATCGGCAACAACTACATCAGGATTGACGCCGGGCTTAGTCTTGGCTAAGATCTGCAAGATATTGGTGCGGCCACCGACCAAGTTTTTGGCGGGACCAAACGGCAGGAAAATAGTTTGGTTAAGGTCGGACTGTTGAACCGAAATCAGGCCACTGGCTGACGGTGCAAACTCGCCGCGTACGATAAAATCCTGACCCAGCACGCTAATAGTACGGCCGATGGCACTACTGCCGCCAAAAAGCTGTGTGGCTACGCCCGAACCAATAACCGCGACATTATCGGCAGCGTTATTTTTGGTGAAAAAGGCGCCGATGTCTATTTTAGGTTTCAGCAGATCATAGAGCTCAGGACCGGTGCCTAGTACCGAAACATTGTCCAGCTGTTGTCCATCGCTGGCAATGCTGTTGGTCACAAAATCAATCGGCACGGCTGCTGCGACTGAAGGTAATTTAGAAATTGTTGCGACATCTTGCTCACTCAAGGTACTGGTGCTTAAAAATGCTAGTAGGTTTAAGCTTTGGCGCGTTGAGTGTTGACTAACTAATTTGCCAGGCCGGACGGTTAAAACATCGCTGCCCAGGGTGTGAATTTGGCCGACAACCTGCTGTTTTAAGCCTTCGCCCAGGCTGACCACCGTGACCACTGAACTGACACCGATAATAATGCCTAGCATAGTGAGCAAACTGCGCCACTTGGCGCTGCGCAAATTTCCAATAGCAGTTTTTAGATTACCGCTAAGCATATGCTCCTCCGGAGCCGTTAACCATTAGCCATTTACTATT
Organism: Patescibacteria group bacterium; assembly: GCA_038062805.1. Taxonomy (GTDB): domain Bacteria; phylum Patescibacteriota; class Saccharimonadia; order Saccharimonadales; family UBA10212; genus UBA6824. Next base: position 1,963 of record JBBTWK010000042.1, on the reverse strand, counting down.
TACAGTGAATGGATAACGCATCGTAAACAGTAAACAGTAAACAGTAAACAGAAATAGCATCATTTTTCGGCCATCTTTCTTGACTTGCGGCTTAATTTTTTTCGACGGGCACTTTTCCTCTTTGGTTCCGATGCCATTTCTCTGCCGGGTATGTCTTTCATTAGCGCTGACACGCCGGCGATAATATCATCCTCGGTAGTTTTGCGTCTGCGCAGATAAGTTTGCAGAGCACCTTTGGCCATAGCACCAATGGTAGTCGACTCATCCTCGACAATCGTGCCATCGCGCATATAAATCATCCGGCTGGCATAGCGGGTTAGTTCTGGATTATGGGTGACCATTAAAATGGTGTGCCCTGAGCGGTGGAGGTCAGCCAGCAGCTCCATGACCACTTTGCTGTCGTGACTGTCTAAGTTGCCGGTAGGTTCGTCAGCGATGATAATACTGGGGTTATTGATCAGAGCCCGGGCAATAGCGGCTCGCTGGATTTGCCCACCGGATAGCTGTTTGGGAAAAAAATATTCACGGTCGCGCATACCGACTAGTTCCAGCATGTCGCTGGCGCGTTTTAGACGTCGCACCGGTGTCATACCACGGTAAGCTAGCGGCAAAGCGACGTTATCCAGCACATTCAGTCGCGGCAGGAGGTTATAAAACTGAAAAACAAAACCTATACGGTCGCGGCGCAGTTTGGCTTGGCGATTAGGACGCAGATACGACGAGTTTTTGTCGTCCAAAAGGTAGATGCCGTGAGTCGGCCTATCCAGCAGGCCAATGATGTTCAAAAGCGTTGTTTTGCCGCAACCGCTGGGACCCATGATGGCCAAAAACTCACCTTTCTCGACAACCAAATCAACTTCATTAAGAGCCAGCGTGGTGGCTTCGCCGAAGCCGAAAAGTTTGGAGACTTCCTTGAGTTCAATCAGTGCCATAACGCATCTCCTTTCGGAGCCGCAATTATCAATTTACAATTATCAATTTTCAATGAGTAACCAATGCCAAAATGATTCAATGCATTAATACATTGTCTATTGCTACATTCATTGAACATTGAACATTAGATTCCCGTTTTTAAGTTTATAAAAAGGCCCCCACCACCCAAATGAAGGACTTTCAAATCTCTCTAGCCTTAGTGTACGCCCGACAACTTGCTCAAGCCAATATAAAAAGGTTGTAAAAAAGTACAGGGGTAGATTTGCTACAATGGTTCGGCGAGGAGAGGTGCAAGAGTGGTTTAATTGGCAGTCCTGGAAAGACTGTGTATCAGCAATGGTACCGAGAGTTCGAATCTCTCCCTCTCCGCCAATTCCAAGACACGTCGTCAGACAGGTTTTTAAATTGGCGGCGTAGAGAAAAGGAGTAAATATGCTTAGTTTTGAGCGACTCTGCCCAGAAGACCACTTTCATGCGCCAGACTAACTGCTTGAGCCCGGCTAGAAGCATCCATCTTCGCCAAAATGTGCTGGACATGAGATTTTACTGTCTCTGCTGAGACAACTTGGATTTTAGCGATTTTCTCATTTGTTAATCCTTGTGCTGCCAGGTAAAGAATTTGTCTTTCTTTTTGGGTTAGACCATAGATTGGGTCAGCGGATGTATCCCTTTCTTCTTTGATTGGGCCATACTGTCCGATAGTGGGCCTTAGCGTGCCTCTGGCTCCATCAGTTTCTTTTGTCTTACCAAGCTTACGTGTGACCAGACGATTGCTAAACTTACCGTGCAGTGCAACTAATGACTCGCTAACTGATATTTCTGGCTTACTAACTACCTGGGCAATTGCAAAGGCCGATAAAGTAAAGTGAAGTCTAAGAAGCAGTATTTGACGCTCCAATGGGTCTAGCGAAGGCAATATTTCTTCGATGGCGCTGGCTGTAATTACATGACTAACCTCTCCCTCCTCGCCTTCTTCCGCCAAGACTTCTCCAGTGGTGACAGATTGTTCCTGGCGGAAACGTATCTCATG